>DAOVFR010000160.1 GCA_030672805.1 Candidatus Krumholzibacteriota bacterium | reverse complement strand
GTAATCGACTATCCCGACCACCCCGTCCTCGTTCGAGATACGGATGAACTTCGAGTTCTCGCCGCCCATCTCGAAGATGTTCTCGACGTCCGGATAGAGCGTTCCGACACCGATTGCCGCGGCCTTGAACTCGTTCTCGACGGGCAGATCGAGTGCACCGCCCACGAGCCGTCCGGCCGACCCCGTGACAACGATACCGTCGATCTCCCCCGGCTCGAGGTGTTCGAGAAGCTCTCCGAGCAATTCGGCGACCGCCTCGAGAGGTCTTCCCTGCACCCGCATATAGCGGGACACGGCTGCCGCCGTTGCGGAATCGCCGGGGACGGAATGGATCCGTTCGATCGCGGGGCATTCGCCGTCGAGAAGCGCCTCAAGCCGTTCCCGGGGTCCGACGAGCGCCATCTTCGCACTCACCGTTCCTACATCGACTCCTAGCGTCACTTTCATACGATCATGTCTCCTGGTTCCTGTTCAATATTTCATTTCCAGGCGGACCGGCCGGCGGTCTTGCCCGGCGCTCTCACACCCGGCGTTCTCTCACCCGGCGCTCTCTCACCCGGCGCATGGAACCTCCCGAGCGGCCGTGGTCCCCCTGTAACGCTTTCGGTTAAATTCCATGAATGAAACATTTTGGGCAAGGAAAAGACAGCAAACGGTCGAAAAAGGGGTTTGAACCGTAGAAAATAACGGGCGAACGGCACCCTGTGCGGTGTGCGTGAAATGCCGTGATTACCATTTGAGCCGCCTGCGCAGTTTCTTTGCCTGCGCACGGCTCACCGGGATGACGGGACCCTCGCTCCCCCCCATACGCAGGCGGTAGCTCCCGCTGAACCGCGGAGTGATCTCGTGGACCTGGCGCAGATTGGCTATGTAAGAACGGTGCACACGCATGAATCGCTCCCCCGGGAGCTCCCGCTGGAGCTCGTCGAGAGACCGGCAATTCGCCGATCCCTCGCAATCGCGCGTGACGACCGTGACCTCACCCTGTGATACCGTCGCATAGAGGATATCGTCGGTGTCGACCATGACAAGCGATTCTCCGTTTCTCAGCGCGATCCGCCCGGAGAGAATCCCCGCCTTCTCGAGCAGTTCCTCGATGCCGGGGCGCTCCTCGATGCCATTCCTCATACGCCTGACACCCTCGATCGCCCGGGCGAGCCGCTTTTCGTCGACCGGCTTGAGAATATAGTCGACCGCGCTTATCTCGAAGGCTCGCAGCGCATGCTCGTCGTACGCGGTGATGAACACGACTGACGGCATCGGCCCGGCGCCTTCCAGTTTTCCGAGAACCTGGAACCCGTCGAGGCCCGGCATCTGTATATCGAGCAGTACGAGATCGGGCCGGATCTCCCTGATCAGCTCGACCGTCTCGGGACCGTCAGCCGCCTCGCCGACGACTTCGACGCCGCCGATCGAGCCGAGCATTCTCCGTATGTCCCTCCGTGCGGGTTTCTCGTCGTCCGCTATCAGAACCCTCAGCGGTCCGTCCCTATACATGACGCGCTTCCCTCTCTACCGGGAGCTCTATCCCGACCGTCGTACCCTTGCCCGGAGCGGAATCGATCGTGAAGATGCCCTGCAGCCCGTAGGCGACTTTCAGACGTTCACGCACGTTGCTGATTCCGATGCCCGTGCCCGTTACGCCGGAGAACCCCACGCCGTCGTCACCGATCGTGATGGACAGCGTCTCCCCGTCGAGTGATGCCTTGATCCATATCGTCCCGCCGCCGATCTTCGGCGAGATACCGTGACGAACGGCGTTCTCGACGAGGGGCTGGAGCGTTATCGCCGGCACCGGGACGTCGAGCGCCCTCGGGTCAATCTCCTTTTCGACGCGTATCTTATCCGGCCCGAACCTCGCTTCCTCGAGGCTCAGGTAATCATCGATGAACTCCAGCTCTTTACTCAGAGGAACGAAGTCTTCCGTTCCATGGAGCAGCCGGCGCAGGATCGTGGAGAGTTTTACGAGGATCTGTCTTGCCTTCTCGGGATCCGTCCACACACTTGAGGTGGCTGCATTCAGGGTGTTGAAAAAGAAGTGGGGATTGATCTGCCTCCTCAACGCATCAAACCGCGACTGGACCGCCGCCGAGCGCTGTTCCTCGAGAAGAATCTCGACGCGTGTGTTATTCCATATCTTCAGGGGAATGCCGATGCAGGCGAGTGTCGAAAGCCATGCGCACAGGGTTACGATGAAGTGATCGGGACGGAATGCGAAGAGCAGGTGCGGGATCCCGGCACCCGCCACGATGGTTCTGGCGATCTCGAGGGCAAGCACCGAAAGGAAGATCATCGCTCGCGAGTCGATCCGGTGTTCCAGCTTGAGTATCCTGGCGGAACGGTACAGTGTATTGAACAGCAAGGGAGAAAAGCCCCAGAACTCTTCCCTCGATGCGGCGTATCTCCTGATCAGCCCTCCCGTGAGGCCGCACAGCAGGGTGAACGGCAGGGCAAGCCATTCGCCCCTCAGCAGCGCCGGCAGGCTCACGAAAAGTCCCACCCCGGAGCCCGGTATCACACCACCCATCAGGCCCGCGAGAAAGGTCCCCGAAAGTGACAGGTCGACCCCCTCGTATCCCACCAGGACCCTGACTGCCGTCCCGGCGGTGAGCAGCGCGCCGAAGATCAGAGAAAGGATCCAGTTTTCCCTTGCCGACCGGGATTCGAGAAGCAGCAGGCGCTTGAAATAGCTCGACGTGACCAGCACCCCCGCCATGCTGGCCATGATCCCCATCCTGATGAAGAGGATAAAGAAAATGTACTGATCGCCCGATAGAGTGATCCTGCCCAACGCGCCAGCTCCTTTCCCCGGAGAGAAACAGTATACGCCGCAAACATCCTGTTTCTCAAGGATTTCCCTTAAGTTTCAAAACGAACAGGTCGAAGTTGTCTGTGAAGGCGGCATGCCATTCCATCGACACGCATTGCCTGTCAGTCGAAAGATAATCGAAGCCCGCCGAGATACGCGGGCCCTGGTGAATCGGAGCAGTATCCGGAAGCGGGGAGTTGCCGTTATGAAAAACAAGGCAGACGAGCTGTTCAAGAACGTAAAAACGCTGCCGTCGTTACCGCCTGTTGTGCAGAAGATCTTTTCCTCGATCAATGATCCCCGTGTCGGGGCAAGGCAGCTTGCCGAGATCATCACGACCGATCAGACGCTGACCTTGCGCGTGCTGAAACTGGTCAATTCCTCATTCTTCGGCCTAAGGGGAAAGGTCCAGAACATACATCACGCGGTCACCATGCTCGGCTTTTCAACCATCCGCCAGATCTGCCTCGGGGTATCGATCTGCAACAAGTTCAAAAATCTCAAGACTACCTCCGAGCTTACCGGCTCATCGTTCTGGGCGCATTCGGTTGCATCCGCGACACTCGCAAAGAAAATCTGCAAAACGGCAACCAAGCTCGAGCCCGATGCGTGCTACACGCTCGGCCTGGTCCACGATATTGGAAAGCTCCTGCTGATGGAGCACCACATGAACATGTTCGTCCAGACAGTCAACAAGGCGGGCAGGGAATCGATCCCGCTGCAGGAATCCGAGCAGCAGGTATTCGACCTGGACCACGCTGACGTCGGCAGCTGGCTCATGCGCAAGTGGAACCTGCCCAGGGACGCGCGGCGCTCGGTAAAAAATCACCACTCGGCCAACATGAACGCGATTTCTCCCATATCGCCCGACGCAATGACCGGGGTTATTTACTTCGCAAACCAGCTTGCTCATCATTTCGGTCTCGGCGGAAGCGGCAATCCGGCAACCGCTCTCGAGGAGGATAAATTCAGGAAATTCTTCGGCAAGAACGTCGACGAGATGGATATCGACAAGGTCAGCCTGCATGAAGAGGTCCATGTCTCGCTCGAGATACTCGGTGTCGCGGATAACGTGCCCAGCGCGGTGTAGGGCTCACACTGCTCTACCGCCGCCGGGGCTCCTCCGCCGCAGGGCCTCACTGTAAAGCTTCCGGATCACGGAAAAATCTTCCGAGTAGGTTCCATCCCTGAAATCCGGGAATGACCAGGGAAGCGGCCCGTATGCGCCGTCATGGAACATGAGAACCGTGTCGGCGTAAACGCCGCTGCCCAGGTATATCTTCTGGGGGCCCTCCTTGAACGAGGCGAGCACGACCTTGAAGTAATCCATGCAGCCCGGATCGATATTGACCCTCCTCATCCCCCCGTTGCCGAGCCTGCGCTCTATGCCGTACGCGTCGAGCTTCGCACGGATGAGATCCGTGGGAGGACGGAGCGGTTCGAACGATATGATCATCCGTCTCAGGCCGGGACCCATCTCGTCCTCGTAGTAATCAGTCCTGTCGAAGGGATGGGCGGTCCCGCGGTGGTCGACGGCACCGAACACCGCCTCGAGCTCCGGTACGATCATGCCCTCCATGTCGATCCCCTCTCCGAGAAGGACCGCGGTAAAGTATTTCACCGGCGCAGGCTCTTCCGGCTTCCCTGCTCGCGGGTGCGCCATGATCGTTTCATCCTTTCGATAAGTTCGCGAGCCTGTGCGGTGATCCCGGGCGGGATTCCGAACTCCGTCTCGATCCTCGATTCGAGTTCGAGCCTGATGTTCTCGTTGATCTTCCGGTCGTTCCGCCGCAGCCTCAGATGATGGTTGCGTATATAGAGATGTCCGTTCCCGGAGAGCCTGGTAAGCTGGAGCGAGTTCATCATCGGCAGGGAAAACGACTCCTGCCAGAACCTTCTGAAGAGCGCCGGGGAAACGGGCTCCGTCCTCACGCGGTAGCGCCACTTCATCTCGCTGCCGGCGATCGTGTATAGATCGTACCTCGTGTTTCCCCTCGGCCGAAGCTCGACCAGGCCGAACGACGTTGTGAGTCTAACGGGTTCACCGGTCAGCTCGACCGGCTCGCCGAGGAGATATCCCGGATCGACAAGATAGCGCCTGCCCCCGATGAGAACGAGCAGGGCGCAATGGATGTTCGGCCGCTTCATATCGGCCATGACGGGATAGCATGTAACACCGGCGCCGGCAAGGATCGAACCGAGGCAGCAGGTCAGGGAGAAGCACGTGCCGCCGGTGTGATGCTCGATAAATTCCTTCACCACCTCTTCCGGACGCCGCGGTCTCTCCTCCGGGCGCTCAACGGTGAATTTCCTGATGATCTTCGTGAGATTCTCGTATGGAATGTTCGCAAAGCTCGACACAACCGCGCGGAGCAGGTTCAGTCCCGGCTCCCCGCCGGTGAGCTTGAAGTGCCTGAAATACAGATCTGAAGCACTGTCAGGGGACACCTGTTCACCGCACCTGTCTTTCTGCTGCACCTGGATACGCGCCGCGAGGCCGGACCAACGCCGCATCAGTGTTAAACAAGCACAACTTCATTGTTTTCACATGGTTTGCATGAAACAGCAATAACTTTTATACTCCGACCATATCATACGGCTTCGATATTGACACGACCATTCTCTCTACTATATACTATTCATTCAACTATATTTGAATTCACGTGTTTCGTTGATTCACCATCGAAAGTGTCCGGCTTGTAGAATCTCACCATTCAATACAGGAGGCAGAAACCGCATGGCAAAGGTACCATTCAAGAAGCTCGAATTCGGGCCGAGGCGTGGTTACTACGTCGAGGTCACACCCGAGATCGATAAATTCGATATACCGGACGACAAGGTCAGGATGTACGACGACTGCGACCTGGTCTACCGGGTACTGTGCGGCATCCTGTACAACTTCGTACCGCAGTCGGGGCATCCGGGGGGCAGTATCTCCTCGGGCAGGATCGTCGAGGCGCTGCTGTTCTCGACAATGGATTACCGCATCGGCGACCCAGAGTGCCTCGAGGCCGATATCATCTCTTACGCGGCGGGACACAAGGCGATGGGCCTGTACGCCATGTGGGCCCTGCGGACCGAGTGCGCGCGTGCGTCACGGCCGGATATGCTGCCCGATGAGAAGTTCCAGCTTCGGCTCGAGGACCTGCTCGGCTTCAGGAGAAATCCGACACAGGAGACCCCCCTCTTCGCGAAGTTCAACGCGAAGCCGCTCGACGGCCATCCGACACCGCAGACCCCTTTCGTCAAGCTATCGACCGGCGCATCGGGTGTCGGCGTTCCAGCGAGCTTCGGCCTGGGATTCGGTGCAATGGACACGTACGGTAAGAATGCGCCGCTGCTACACGTCGTCGAGGGCGAAGGCGGCATGACCCCGGGAAGGGTCGCCGAGG
>DAOVFR010000228.1 GCA_030672805.1 Candidatus Krumholzibacteriota bacterium | reverse complement strand
CTTGATCCCGCGGCCGCAGCGCTGGTGCTCGGTGCGGTGCTTATCATCATTTTTCTTGCAGCGCGAGGGAGGGGTGCGGCACAGGCGAGCGTATGGGCGGTAGGCTTCTGCAGCTTCCTGCTCCAGCTGCTCGTTCTTCTCGCGTACCAGTCATACTCCGGGCTCCTGTACCACGCGATCGTGCTGATGACCGCCCTGTTCATGGGGGGCGCCGCGTTGGGCGCAGTGGCGGGGCGCCGGTCAGGGGGCAGCGGTAAAGTGTCTCCACGGCTAGTGCATGCCGGTTTCATCGTCATCTCGCTCGCGCTGATCGGATGGTCGGCCGCGGCGGCGAGGATTCATCCGCCCCTTGCGGCGGGAACGATCGTGTTTCTCGGGTTTGCGGCTCTGAACGGCTTTCTTACAGGTGTCTACTATCCGATCGTTGTCGGGCGAGCCCTGCCCGAGGACGGGTCGCGCGCTCCCGCGAGTTTCTATGCCTGGGACCTGATCGGCGCCTGTACGGGGGGGCTGATAGGAGGTGTGGTTCTCTTTCCCGTGATGGGTCTATTCGGGACGGCGCTTCTTGTTGCCGCGATACATGCCGCAGCGGCCGTTATGGTCGCCGGACGGTGGTAGCAAAGCCGGTCAGCGCAGCCCGAGCTCCTCCTCGGAGAATATCTCGGCGGTGAAGACCTCGATCGTGGTCCCGTCCTGTTTCCACGCGTCAACGGGCAGTCCGGCCTTGAGACAGGTCTGCTCGAGGAAACGTTCCCTGTCCCAGCCCCACTCGGTTGCCACCTGCGGGAGAAGCAGACCCCTGTTCGCGCCGCGCGTTATGATGAGCCCGTGCCTGCCGACTTCCACGCGTGAGGGATCCTCGATCCGCTCGATGGGGCTCAGCACCGAGATCTCGATGTGCAGCTCCGGCACCTCGCCGGCCTTCACGGGGGAGAAACGGTGGTCGTTGAAGGCGGCGGCCTTCGCCATCTCGGCGATCGTCGATACCAGCGGTTTGAACGCCTGGATATAGCCGATGCATCCGCGCAGGCGGTTATCCTTTTTCAATGTGACGAAGGCGCCTCGCAGCTCGTTCAAGACGGGGGAGATGGTTTCCGCCGGCTCGAACGGCCTGCCCGCGCATTCGGACTCGATCACCGAGCGGACGAGCTTCAGAAGAAAAACCTTGTCGTTTCTCGTCAGTCCGTTTCCGATTATCCGTTCCCCGTCCCCGGCGTCTTTATCTTCGCCCGTGGATTGCTTCACGGCGCCGCCGGTTTTTTTCGAGTGTTCCTTCCCTTTCACCATAACGGCCGAAACGTATCCGACCACCTGGCTGTAGTCGCCGGTCACGTCGCCGGAATTTGCGTATTTGAGAACCGTGCAGGTCTTCGCGCCGAGCTCGGCGGCGGCGATCATGGCGGCGGCTGTCGGTCCGCCGCCGCACGCCTCGGTGGTCTTTTTTGCCAGCGCCCCGGTGAGCTCGTCAGGATCGAACGATTCCAGCTTCTCGATGAAGACGCGGTCAAGCTTCTCGGCCGTACTGCCGTCGTGGAAGTGCGAGAGGTCGGTGCTTGCCACGATGAGCGCTTTTCGATCCTTCAGGGCTGCGCCGATCGCCTTGCCCAGGGCGGCGATGTTCGCATCCGACTGGTCGCCCATGACGATGGGAACGATCTTGAAATCCCCCAGGGCTACCTGGAGGAAAGGAAGCTGCACCTCGAGGGCGTGCTCACCCCTCCGACCCGGCATGGACACGTGCCCCTTCCCGTCGAGCCTGACCAGGTCGCTTCCCCCGGCGATCGCTTCGGACAATTCACCATCTACCGGGACCTCACCGAGAGGGGTCTCGTAGGCTTTGCCGGGGAATATGGACGAGTAACCGAAATACTCCACGTGGCACGGTGATATGATGACCACGATATCGAAACGCTTTCCCCTGACCATGCTGAAACCGTGGCCGGCCACGTGTCCCGAGTACATGTACCCCGCGTGAGGGGATACGATCGCTACGATCTCTCCCTCGACCGGAGGCGGATTGGCTTCATCGAGATATCGTTTTACCTCGGCTCGAAGGGCAGCGGGGTTCCCCGTATAGAACTGTCCGGCAACGACCGGTTTTCGCACGGTATTCTTCATATCGCTCCTTCTGTTCCCGGCATCGATTCCAAGGTTCATCAGAACCAGCAGGACGGCCGCCGATGCGAAGACAATGATATGTTTCAAGACGGTCCTCCTACCAGATGCCGGGGATACGCTCTCCACAGTATCTGCACGCGCCATCGACCAGTTCGATGCCGCGAATGCGATAGCCAGATCTCGATATTACCTGTTTTCCGCACTGCGGGCAATAGGTACTCTCCGTACGGTGGCCGGGAACGTTGCCCACGTAGACGAACCTGAGCCCCTCCTCGCGGCATATGTCGTACGCCCGTTCGAGTGAGGAGACGGGGGTGGGGGGGAGGTTCTTGAGACGGTATTGGGGGAAGAACCGCGAAAAATGCAGCGGGACATCCGTTCCGGCGTGCTTCAACAGCCAGCGGGCCATTTCCCGTATCGGGCCCGGATCGTCGTTCAGCGTCGGCACCATGAGGTAGACGATCTCGAGCCAGACACCCTCCCCGGCGATCGTCTCGATTGAATCGAGGACGGGCCTGAGCTCGGCGCTGCAGATATCACGGTAGTAGTTTTCCCTGAAGGCCTTGAGGTCGATCTTGATCGCATCGACCTGCCGGCAGAGATCGAGAAGCGGTTTCTTCTTGATGTATCCGCTGGTAACGACGACGTTCCTGACGCTCTTCTTTCGTGCGGCGGCGGCGATGTCCTGCATGTATTCAATGAAGACGACCGGTTCGCCGTACGTGTAGGCGATCGATGACGCCTTGACGGAGACCGCCCGGTCCGCTATGAGCGAGGGGGGGAAGAATTCCGTGTCGACCTGCTCGGGCCTTGACTGGGATATCTGCCAGTTCTGGCAGAATTTGCATTCCATGTTGCAGCCGACGGTCGAGAGCGACAGGGCGGCGGTGCCCGGCATCACGTGAAAGAAGGGCTTTTTCTCGATCGGGTCGAGGTGCAGCGAGCAGGGATTTCCGTACACGAGAGTATAGTACGTGCCTTCCCGGTTTTCCCTGACCCCGCAGTAACCCCGTTCCCTGTCGCCGATCCGGCATTCCTTCGGGCAGAGGAGGCACCTGATCTCCTCGTGATCGAGCTTCTCGTAGTACCTCGCCTCGAACGGGTCCTCGTCGCGGGCGCGGGCGCGTGCCGGAATACCCGCCGCCGAAGCCGCGATGAGAGCGGCGGTTCCCGTGATGAACGATCTCCGTGTCAGGGTCCCATCAGCGCCGGGCGCCCTGTCCTGTCCCGGGGTGTTCCTTGGCTTGTCCATATATTTGCCTCGACCTTTCTACACACGGAGTTCGACGTGTTTCATCCCGCCGAGCGTTCCAACCCCGGTCGATTCCGCGGCCTTGATATAATCGGGGAACAGATCCCGCTGTTCGAGAGCCGGTCTGCCGAGATCGCCGCGGAGCCTCTGGAGGATCCGCAGCGCGGCCCAGTCGGTCGCGACCGGGTCCCTTCCCATCAGGACGCCGTTCGGGCGAACCGCCCACCGCTGTTTGTACGAGGGGCCGCCGTCGACCTGTACGCGTGTGAGATCGCCGACGATCAATGTTTCCCTGTCCCGGATCAGGCGAATCGAGTTCAGGTCGCCGACGTACGGGCTGCAGCGGTTCAGGTGGAACTTGTTCGGATTATGGATCGATCCGAAATGGTTTTTCATCGCGAAAGTAAGACCGCAGATCCCGTGGTCTTTCAGGATCGGCATGTTGATCATCTTGTTGCATCGTTCCACGAGGATCCGGCTGAAGAGGCTGGCAACGGATCCGCTTTCGTGCAGATCCGCCGTGTAACCGGTTTCGTCGGTGCCGTAGCACTGCACGCCGCTACCGCCGCGTGAGAGGAGGAACCCGGCTTCCCTGAGCTCGCGGCTGGTCCGGTCCCAGACGGTGATCCTCCGCCCGGCGATCCCGCAGCTTCGCAGC
>DAOVFR010000173.1 GCA_030672805.1 Candidatus Krumholzibacteriota bacterium | reverse complement strand
CGGTACACCGGTGCGACGATCGACACCAGGGGGATGCATGCAAGAGCTGTAACAATATCGGTGGCCCGCTTGAAGACGCGCCACGCCAGAAACAGGGCCCCCCGCTCGATCGAAAAGAGATGTATCCCGGCGAGTTCCTCGACACGGACGCCAACGCCGAGTTGACGTGCGAGATCGGAGACCACCTTGACCTGTATCAGCCTTACTCCCGGCTGTATGGCAAACGGCGGCGTTGCGCCGGGTTGAAGCCCCGACGGCAGTATCATGATCTCCTGCACCTTGAACCTATCGACGATACCGGGAAGATCCTTCCGCTCTCCCAGCGAGCCTTCCCCTGGGCCGACACGGCCGACGATGTCCAGACCGAGCTCCGCCGAGGCGGTGATTCGTTTTGAATAATCGAGTGCCTCCTCGCGCGAGCCCACCAGCAGCACACGCTTCAGATCGAAACGGGCCCGGACGAGCTCCCGGTGCACCGCGCGGATGATCCACCGCATCCCCCAGACGGCCGCGACCGAAATACCCGCATGACCGAACAGCACGGCACGCGAGTAGAACCGTACCCTGGTCAGGTACGTCGATGCGAGCAGGATCACCATTACCATCAGGACGGTCCGGACAACCCGCAGCAGCTCTTCCATCCACACTGTCTCACGGCGAATGCGGTAGAGCCCGCTTAACAGGAACGTAACGAAGAAGATCATGTTATAGAAAAGGATAAAGAAGCGGTACCATGCGAGGGGATACAGGCTGTTGACGAAGAGCGGCTGAAGAAGATCCCTGATGAGGTATGCGGCGAAAAACCCGGCGTTGATCGCGATGAGGTCGGAAAGCACGAATACGAGTGACTTGAAGGTCCCCCGGTGCCTTCTGAAAAAATAGAACACCATGTTCCACTTCTCGTAGTACCGCAGCATGCTCAACAGGTGTATGATGAACGGCTTGCGCAGCATCGACCCGGCGCTCGAACGCTTGTACTTGTGTATCATCACCGATTCGGGGACGTAGAAGACCGACCATCCCTGGTTCTTCATCCTGAAGCACCAATCGATATCCTCGAAGTAGAGAAAGAATCGTTCGTCCATGCCGCCTACCGCCTCCAGCGCCTCCCGGCGAACCATCATGCAGGCGCCGAGGACCCAGTCGACCTTTCTCGCCGTCAAGTGGTCATAATCGAGCAGAAGGTGATCGCGGAGCGCCCGTGCCCGCGGTAGCAGTTTGCCGAGAAACGTCCGGCGCAGAAGCAGCGCCCCCAACGTGTAGAACGAGCGGCACGAGTACTGCAGTCTTCCGTCGGGATAGACAAGCTTCGACGCCGCTATACCGGCACCGGGCGTCCGATCCATAAATACGCGCAGCCGGTCGATCGAGCCCTCCGTGACGATGATATCCGGATTGAGGATCAGGATCCGCTCGCCCGTGGATCTCCTGATCCCCTGGTTCACTCCGCGCGAATACCCGACGTTCTCGCCATTCACCGCCAGTACAACCGACCCAAACCGCTCCGCGACCAGTTCGGGAGTCCCGTCCGCACTCGCGTTATCTACTACGATCGTCTCGAAGCTGCACGCAGGAGAATGCTCGTCGATCGAGGCAAGGCAATCCCGGACGGTAGCGATGCTGTTGTGTGTAACAATGATTATCGACAGATCCATAAGGTTTTTCCAGGGGTGGGATGAATTCACTTCCAACGGCGCGAACTCATGAACCGGAGCCGCCAGACCATGAAGGCGGCCTCCCAGATGATCCTCCTGGACATCTTGGAAATGCCGACACGCCTGTCCACGAACATGATCGGTATTTCCTTGATGCGGAACCCCTTCTTCCAGCAATAGAAATTGACCTCTATCTGAAACGAGTATCCGTCGCTTCGTATCCTGTCAAGGGGAAGCTGCTCGAGCACTTCTCTCCTGAAACACTTGAATCCGCCGGTCGAATCCTTCAGCGGCAGGCCGGTGACGACCCTCGTGTAAAGATTCGCCCCGCAGCTCAGGATCAGCCGGCTTAGAGGCCAGTTCACCACCGTGATACCGTCCAGGTACCTGCTCCCGAGGACGATATCGTGATCCTTGATCGCCTCGAGAAATTCCGGAATCGCCTCCGGGTCGTGGGAGAAGTCCGCGTCCATCTCGAACACGTACTTCGTACCGGTTTGCCCGAGCGCCCATTTGAATCCCGCGATGTACGCAGATCCAAGTCCAAGCTTTTCCGGCCTGTGCATTACGTGGATCCTGCTGTTCGACTCCGCCATCGAATCCACAATATCCCCCGTGCCGTCCGGAGAGTTATCATCCACGATCAGAACATCGATCCCGTCGTCCTGGGTAAGGATAGCCTCGACGATATTCCGAATGTTATCCTGCTCGTTATACGTCGGTATCACGATAAGGGTCTCCAATGATTCTACCCCTTTCTCTCGACAATGAGCCAGTGCAGCAGCGGAACGAGCACGGCGAGGGCGAACGCCGCGATCGAAACGATCAGAGAGAAGCGGATAATACCCGACGAGAAAAAGAACACGACGGTATGATCCCCCGCCCCGAGTGCGACGGCGCGAAGACAGTAGTTTGCCGTAAGGACCTCCGCGTCGCGCCCATCGACTGATACTTTCCAGTCCGGGTAGTCGATCTCGCTCAGGATCATGATACAGGGCTTCTCCGCGTGCACCTGTATCGTGATCTCGTTGGTCCGGTAACCGGTGATCCCCGAATTTGCTCCATCCGCGGATACCGGCGCCGGGATGGGCTGCCTCTCGAGGATAACTTCCCCGGCAGGATCGAAGCCGGGAGATGCCAGCGCGGCGAGAACATCACCACGGGGCATGACCCGGAACCGGTCGACCAGAAATACCCGTGGAAGCGCTCCTTCATTTCTGTAAATATGCGTTTTGCCCCGTTTCCAGACAAGCGGGTAGGCCTTCACTTCCTCCTCGAACAGCGGGAATGTGGACAGAAGATACTTTGCATTGAGCATGTTGAGGATCTGAACCGGTATCACGCCACGATTGAACCGGGCGAACATCACGTCCATAACGTCCTGGTAGTTCTTCAGCTTCGCTGCATGATAGCCGCCGAGCGAGAATACTTCCGATATCATGTACTGATTCTCGCTGAACGGATGTACGCTGTGTGACCAGCGTCCCAGCGGGGCCGCCGGAACGGGGAATATACGAAAGTACGACCGGTCCTCTTTCAGGAACGAGACCGCCTCGTCAGGTTTCAAGAATGAATCCCTCGCGTCTCTTGTCCGGATGACCCGGTACCCTTCATGATTCCAGGTGGCTTCCGGGTGAAGGATCGACCGGTTGACAAGCGTGATATCGAAAAAGGCTATCGCGGCGAATGTGAACAATACGGCCCCGGCAGCCGTCTTCCTCAGCGAGAAAACATAGAGAGCGGCGAATACAAGTGTGAAGAAGAGCAGTGTCTTGATCAGATCGATCAAGAATGATCTGGCCGCTGCGTCGAGCCAACCGGCCTGCACCTTTCGCTGCACGATGGGATTCTGTATGATGCTGCTGCGGATGCCCGAGCTCCCGATGAGAAGCAGGACCAGCAACGCCAGGCCCAGGACCGCCGCCCATTTCATACGCTTCGGGCGCAGACCGTCAGGGAGAGAGCCCTTTCCCGCGCGGCGGAGGTACTCCTCGATCCCCATCCCCATCAACATAACGAGGGCGAGCTGCTGGACGATCAGGATCATCACTGGAACGCGGAATTTCTTGAAGAACGGAAACAGCCTGAACATCGGATCGTACAGGATGGGAAAGAAGCGGCCGAAACCGATCAGCGTCGCCAGTACGGCAGTGATGATGAGAAACCATCTGAACCTGTCACGTACGATGAAACATGCAATCACGGCGAATACGGCCGTGACGACACCAAGATAGTTCGGATAATCGGTGAAGGGCATCTCGCCCCAGTACGTTGACTTGCCAAACCCGAACGCCCAGGGGAATACGAAGGTCAGCATCTCCTTCGGATGAAGGCTCCAACTCGTCGCGTACCCGTAATCGAGTCCCGCTCCCCCGCCCCGTATCGAGTACTCGGCGTAATCCCGCACGGGAAAGACGAGGATCGACGCGATGCCCAGCGCGACGATGCAGGCCGCCGCCGTGAAGGCGAGATTGACCGCGACTGTACGGTTCTTACCTTTCCGGAGCAGGTAGATAGACTCGAACAGGAACAGAAGTCCGATGATCAGATACGTATAGTAAACAACCTGAAGATGCCCCCGAAGCATCTGGAAACCGAGGGTGATCGCAAGAAACGCGGCCATGGCGACCCGCCGGCGCCCCTGAAGGATATTCCTCGCGAACAGGAGGGCAAACGGCATGTACGCGATCGCACACACCTGCGATCCGTGACCGTTCGCACCGGCGGCGATATAATTGGGGATCATCATGAAAACCGTTCCGGACAGGAGAGCGACCGCTGCGCTCATACCGAGCGACCGCATGAGCAGGTATACGCCGATCCCGGCGATCACGTAATGGATAAGCAGCCAGATCATCTCCGGCATACCGAGGTACCTGTGGAGTATGTAGGTGACGAAGGACACCGGGTACACGTAGGGAGCGTAGGCAAGACTCGAGTAACTGGGCATACCGCAGAAGATGTATGGGTTCCACAATGGGTAGATTCCCTGCTCGAGCGACTTCCTTCCGACGGACGAAAAACTCAATGGGGCCTTCACATCGGGAACGATGAACATCTTGTTCTGAAAGACAATCTCCGGCATGAGAAGACAGAGAACGAGCAGAAGGAACAGGAGA
This sequence comes from Candidatus Krumholzibacteriota bacterium, assembly GCA_030672805.1. GTDB lineage: Bacteria > Krumholzibacteriota > Krumholzibacteriia > Krumholzibacteriales > Krumholzibacteriaceae > DAOVFR01. Next base: position 857 of record DAOVFR010000173.1, on the reverse strand, counting down.
ACGCACAACCCCCGCTTCCAGGGCGCCGCGGATTCCAGCATATCGATGATACCGAAGATATTAAAGAAACCCCCGACCCCCTGAGCCGGGGACGCACCCTTTGTACTCACCAGGACCTCCTACAACTTCTTGGCACAGCTTACCATGATACATGGTCCGAGTAAACCTGCAAAATTACACGTCATAACGCGTTACTGCCGCCTGAGTATCCGCGCTGCGCCGGCCAGGGCTCCCCTGAACAGCCCCAATCTCCCCGTAACCAGGAGGCCTGCAAGAAGAAGGAGGTACCCGGCGCAGTGAACGGGAAAGAGCAGGATGCGCCACCAGAGCGGCCTGAAACGCATGAACAGCCTGAACGTGCTCGCCAGCCGGTGCTCGAGCTTGAACGCGGTAAAGCCACCCCCGCTGCTCGAACTGACTTTGTGCCAGACGACAGCAGCCGGCTCGTAATAGATCCCCCACCCGGCGCGGGCGGCGCGAAGGCAAAAGTCGACATCCTCGCAGTAGATCGTGTAGGCGGGATCGAGATATCCGATTCCCTCTACAACTTCCCTCCGCACCATAAGGGCGCACCCGGACACGTACCCGGTCTTCCCCCCCGGGTCGGGGAAGGCGCCGCGCAGTTTCCGGATGTGGAGATGTCTCGGAACCCAGATGAGCGGATAGAACCCGCCGCCGCCGTACCAGATACGTTCGGGATCGTCGTGGTACAGCACTGCCGGCCCCACTATGCCGGTACTCCGTTCCCGCTCCATGACGTCGAGCATGCGCGAGGCGAAATCCGGATCCACCTCCGTATCATTGTTCAAAAGGAGAAAGTAGCGGCCGCCATCGGCCATCGCCCGCCGGAGTCCCAC
>DAOVFR010000156.1 GCA_030672805.1 Candidatus Krumholzibacteriota bacterium | reverse complement strand
CGGAAACCACGCGGGGCGTGTCACCGGACTTGATCGCCATGATGCCCTCGATGATCAGATCCATCCGCTGGATCTCATCCTGGGAACGGTTCTTGAGCTTTTCCGCCATTGGCAGGAAGAAAACGTTCGCAACGAACGCTCCGTAGAAGGTAGTGAGCAGCGCCACGGCCATGCCCGGCCCGATGGCCGCGGGGTCATTCATGTTGGCAAGCATCTGTACGAGTCCGACCAGCGTCCCGATCATACCGAAAGCCGGTGCGAACGTTCCCATCGTAATGAGGATATTCTGACCGAGCTCGTGGCGGCTCTCGACTGCGCTGAGATCGTTGTTCATGATGCGGTGGAGGAGTTCAGTCTCGGTCCCGTCAACGGCAAGCATTATACCTTTGCGCAGGAACATGTCCGGCTCGCTGTCTGCATCTTCCTCGAGCGAAAGCATTCCCTCCTTCCTCGCTTTCTCGGCATACCTCACGATCGCCTCGATGGCATCCGCCCTGGACATTTCCTTGTGCTGGAATGTTTTCTTGACGATGCTGAACACGCCGAGAACGGTCTTCAACGGGAAACTGATAAGGGTCGCGGCGACGGTGCCGCCGAGCGTCGTGAGAACCGACGGAATGTTGATGAACGCCTGTGGGCTTCCTCCCATGAAGATGGAAGCCAGGATCAGGCTCACGCCCGCGATGATCCCGCAGATTGTCGCTAGATCCACATCAACCTCCGCCTCATTTCCCGGACGGGCACCCAAACGTTCCGTGCAATTCTATTCACCATGTTCCATTCCGCGATCGCCGGAGGGGATCGCGTACCGGGGGAAGATCTTTCTGTACGCGAGAACGCGCTCAAGCACCTCCGCCAGGCTCTCGCGGACCATCATTTTCCTGCCCGTGGTAAACCCGATAATCGTATCGGGCGTCTCCTCGATCGTCTCGATGAGGTCCGCGTTCACCACGATCTTTCTGCTATCGAGCCTGGTCACCTCAATCATTCACGCACCTACTTCTTCAAATTCACCAGTTCGGAGAGCATCTGGTCACCGACGGAGATGATCCTTGCATTCGCCTGGAACCCGCGTTGCGCGATGATCATCTCGGTGAACTCACCCGCCAGGTCCACGTTCGACATCTCGAGCTCACCCGGAGAGATCTGGCCCCTCGCGTTGCTTCCGGCAAACACGATGACCGGGGAACCGCTGTTCGGGCTGATGATGAACATGTTTTCCCCGACGCGCATCAGACCGCTCGGGTTGTTGAAGTCCGCCATTGTGATCTGGGCAAGGTCACGGTTCACACCGTTGCTGAACTGGCCGTTGATAACGCCGTTGCGGTCGATCGAGATCGACTCGAGCATTCCCATCGCCTGGCCGTCCAGGTCCTTCGCCCTGACCGAGAACGCCCTGTCGTACTGTATCAGTCCGTCGAGACCGCCGATCGTCCCGGGATCCATGGAGATCGTGATGCGGCCCGCGCCGTTGTTCGGCTCGATGATGAGCCTGCCGGCGCCGCTGTTGTAGGCAAAGGATGTTAGTGTACCCGTTTCGCTGAACTGCACGTACCCGGCCCCTCCCTCGATAATCTCTCCCAATCCATCGACCGAGGCCTCCCAGTTCCACCTGTTCTCCCCATCGACCTTGGTAAAGGTGATGGTCATGTTGTGGACCCCCCCGAGCGAGTCGTATATCAGGGTCGTTGCCGTATATGCTCCCGCGTCACGGGCTTCCTGTATCGATGTGAACGCCAGGGCATGATCGAATACGGAGTTCCCGTCCGACTGGGTGATGCTGACGCTCGAGATCGAAAAATCGGCGCCGACGTCACCCGTGATCTCAACCCTTCCCTGGCTATCGATAACCGCTTCACCGAAGTTTATATTGAACGCCTGCTCGATACCGGTAAGGAGGTCCGAAACGGTCGTCGATGCCTCGGAGTAGGGAATCATTCTCGTCGTGATGGCAAGTCCGCCAAGGTCGCCGTTGAGCAGGATATCCTCACCGTCGACGATATTCAACCTTCGCCCGCTGTGATCGAAGAGATTCGCGAGAAGATCCGATTCAACGGCGGGAGCAAGCAGCTCATCCCTCGTCAGCCCCGTCGTGCCCGCGGAAATCGTCATATCGAACTTGAAGGCATTGTTGAAATTCGTGTTGCCTCCAACCTGGAGAACCAGGTTGTTGATGTCGTAGTTCGCCGATGCGGTGACCTGGATCGATCCGTCGGGCAGCACCGCCACCGTCGCATCGGGATCGACCGTCTGCAGCGCCGCCTCGATTTCATCGGCGAGGTCCTGGAGAGTCGCGTCCGGATCAACGGTGAACATGGCGCTGATATTGGTTTCCGTGGTTGTCGCGACATCAGTCAGTTTCCCGGTGATAGCGATATCGACTCCCTCCTGAAGGTTGATCCTTACGCCCGTTTCCCTGTACAGCGACAAAAGCGTGTCGCTGCTTTCCGCAACGGCCAGCAGGTGTTCCGAGCGTGTTATGGTCGCCAGGGCGTCGGAATCGACGTTGAGGTTTCCGGACAGGTCGACCCTGGTCGTTGCCCGCGCCGGGACGACCATGGCGGTCGGAAGCACTATGTCCTCGATGCCGCGGCCGTGCTCGATCACGCCGAACTCGTCGGCGAGCAGGCCCTGGAGCTTGTAACCGTTGGCGGGATTAACGAGATGGCCGCTGCCGTCGAGGCTGAAGGCGCCGCCCCTCGTGTAGTAATTGGTATACCCGTCGGTCAGGACGAAGAACCCCTCACCCTCTATTGCCATATCTGTCATCACACCCGTGATCTGCATGTTGCCCTGCGAAAAGTTCGTGTCCACGCTGCCAATTGCCGAACCCAGGCCCACCTGCAGAGGGTTGGTGCCGCCGGCGCCTCCCTCAAGCGGTCTCGATGCACCGCGGATGGTCTGGGTGAGCATCTCCCTGAATGTGACCCGGCTTGCCTTGAATCCCACCGTGTTGATGTTCGCAATGTTGTTGCCGATAACATCCAGCTTGATCTGGTGGTTCGCCAGTCCGGACACCCCCGCAAAGAGTGATCTCAGCATTGTCTCTTCTCCTTCCTGCTACCGTTCGTGCAGGCGGCCGCCTCAACCGTTCAGCGGCCGGGACCTCCCCTTGCGGGGTCCAGTCCTAGATAACCACTGCACTGTCTATTCCCGTTAACACCTTCTCACTGTCATCCGAGTTCATCGCCGTGATGATCGCGCGCTGCCTCGCATCGGTGATGAAGATCATATCCCTGCAGAAAATCACCGACCTGGCCCCTCCCTTCTCGGCGATCCTGTCCATGGCATGAGAGATCCTGTCGAGGTCATCGGCGACGATATGCATATCCCGCCGGGCGATCCGATCGCGTGCATGCCCCGTCAAATGCAGGTTGCGGGCACTGCACGCCTCGTTCAGCATATCCCTGAACATGCCATTATCCGTCCCGGTTCGGACCGGTTTGCGGTCCCTCCGGATGCCGGCGTTTCCCGGCACGTTTCCAACGATATTACTCATCTGAACTTCCATCCCCCGATTCGGGATCCTGATCCTGCCCCAAGCTTCCGGAGATCCGTATCTCGATAACCTGCGAAAGGTTGTATTCCATTCCACCGACCTCGAGCAGCGCGTTTCCACCCATAAACTTCACGGCCGTAACAGTCCCCTCGATGTAGGGAGATACATCGATCTTCGAACCGCTGGAATCGGTGAACGATACTTCGAAGGAATACATTCCATCATGCACATCGTTTCCGCTCGAATCCTTGAAATCCCACGGAATGTCGATGAAACCGGCCTTTTCCACGTCAATATCGATCGTGGAGATAACATTCCCCGTGCCATCCTTGATCGATACCACCGCCTTGCCGTCGGTCGCGGCATAAAACCCGCCCGAATGCGAGGTTCCGTTCGAGACGTTGATAACATTCCCCTGCAGCATCACATCCCTGCCAAGCAGGGTCGTCGACATCGCATTGTTCAATGACTGGTCCAGCATCAATGACGTTTCTATACCGGATTTGATGCCCTGGAGCTGCTCGAGGGAGCTGAACTGCGTCATCTGGGCGATGAACTGGTTGTTATCGAGAGGTTCCATCGGATCCTGATTGCTGAGCTGTGTGATGAGGAGTTTCAGAAAATCGTCCTTTCCCAGCACCTCGTTCATATCGGTATTCGATGAGATGGTCGATATGGAATTGTTCACACCGGTTATTGCCATCATTTCCCTCCTTAAGCGAGTAGATTGATCCCGGCGCCTTCCATTGCCGGCCGGGCGATGGTCTGACGGTTCCCGTGATCTATATCACTTTGGATGTATGGAACGTTTTCCTCGAACGGCTCGTTGTATGCATCATGCCCGCCGGCGTCATCGATGGAAACATCGAGATGATCGAGGGTGAATCCCTCATGAGACATCGCCTCGTACAGCCTTGCCGCGCCCTCATCCACCACGTGCTTCACGAGCATGGACTCGACGACGAACGATGCTCGAATGCGCTGGCCCTCGATCAATACTTTTATCCTCACCTCGCCCAGCTCGGGAGGATAGAGACGGAGCCGCATCTCATCCTCCCGCACGCCCCCACCCGCCGCGCGTTCGAGCCGCTCAACGATGTTCTTTTCAATTTCGGACAGGATCGCTTTCCTTAGTTGCGGCGTCATTCCCGCGTCCGGCGTCTGCACGGAGACACTCCGGTCGATCGTGAACTCTCTCAACCCGGGCAGACCGTCCGTCGTGACCGGATCGATGCGATCCGCGGCCCCGGCGCTTCTCGAGAGCCGCGGGCGTACCTCCCCGACAGGCATGAACCCGTCGAGGATGCGATCGTCCACAACCGTCCGGCCCGGAGCTGCCGGGTGCATGCGCCGGCCGGCTCCCGCCAAGCGTTTGCCGTCTGTTTCCTTGCCGGCATCCCCGGGCTCGAGGGGTACTTGCAAGTCTTGCGTTCTCCCTGTCACGGGCCTCGGGCGTGTGACCGCATAGCGGCCCGCTTTGCTCGTAATGCCATCTTTCCGTTCACCGCTGAACACCGGTTTATTCTTCACAACGTAAGTGCCGTTCCCGGGATCGACGGGATAGATACCCGGTCTGCCGTCGTTCTTTGAATATGCCGGGGCATCTTTCACCGGCACGCCAACCGGGATCTCTTTCACCGGGACGTCTTTCACCGGGACGCCTTTCGCCAGCACGTCAACCGGGACTTCTTTCGCCGGCACATGGCCCTTACCGCTTGTCCCGCCGGCTATCTCCACACCCCAACAATATCGACCCACCTCTTTCCCCTCACCGGATGCCTCGACCGAAAGGGCGGTAAGGCGGGAAATGGGCTTCTTTCCGGAAATGATATCCGGATGGAGCGGTAAGGCGGCTTTTGCATCCCGGATTGCAACATCACGCAAGTCAGCAGATCGATCGGACTTTGTATGGTGTGATTTCAGAACGGTATCGATTCCGGGGTTCGTGACCGGCAGCGCTGCAAGCTTCATCGAACCGCCGGCAACCGGATCGGTATCCGGATCTGAAACCTGTCCGTTTTCCGGCGATCTGTTCGTGAGTAACCCGTCCCCGTGATGTCCGCCGGTATGAAGCAGCCCGGTCTTCGTTCCGAAGAGGGACACGGGTCTTCCGGCGGCCCTTGCGAGATCGTTCTGAACCATGAACAGATCAAGCAGGTTCTGAACTCCGAACAGTCCGTCCAGAGCTCCGGGCTTTCCAACGCGTGAACGGCCGGGCTTGACACCGTAAGGCGCCTTGCCGGCGGCGTATATCGGTACCTGCTGGATCTTCATTTCTTGTTGCGCTTTCCCAGCCTTCTGCTGATTTCCGCGGCCACCTTCGGAGACATCTCGGCAAGCATCTTGGCCGCTTTCTTCTCATTCATTCTCGAGACGATATCGATAAGCAACCTGATATCGAGAGATGATACAATCACGGCGGCCTTCTCCGGCCGCATCGATTCGTACAGTTTTGCCAGCTTGTTGATGCGTGTGAGATTCTCTCCGTCGAGATCGAGGGAACTCTGTTCGATCCTGTTCAGGAGTTCCTCGAGTTCCCGCCGCTCCTCGACAATCAATTTCCGTTCTAGTTCGAGATCATCAGTGAGGCTCACGACTTCCGCTCTCTTCCGTTCCAGGTTCGCCTTCTGGGCTTCCATCGCGGCGAGCTGGACCCTTTCGAGTGAGGTGTTGTCTTCCTGCTTCACCGGCTCCGGCACCGGCCCGATCACGATGAACCCGAAGAGATAGAGAACACCGAACAGGATCAGAACGAAACTCAGAATCGAAAACAG
>DAOVFR010000205.1 GCA_030672805.1 Candidatus Krumholzibacteriota bacterium | reverse complement strand
AGTTCAGCATCTCGCTGCACGCCCCCGGCACGGGACCGGCCTCCTGGAACTGCGGGGGAGACGAGGATGCCCTCATCATACTCACCGAGTTCGCGACGGGTCAGTTCTACGTCGTGCAGAAGGACTTCGTCGGCGTGGACGGCACCATCGACGTGGAGAAGTACGACGAGCACACCATCTCGGGCAAGTTCAGCGGGACCCTGGGCTACTGGACGCAGGATCAAAATCCGGAGAAGGACCCGCCCTCGACCACGGTATCGATCCAGAACGGCCACTTCAAGCACGTCGGGGTCCGGCAGTGAGACTGCCTTTCGGCAGATAGACGGCGTGGCCCAGGATCGCTTCGCCGCCTGCGACGGTTAACACACATCAATCTTCCGGAATTTAAAGCCAAGTTTTATTTGAAATTTTCAGCTACAACCTTCAGAATCTGTGAAATTTCCCGCATGCGGACCCTGGTCCGGAGGTATCGAAGAGATGGAAAATGCAAGGGACCTTATCGGCACAACCACGCTGGTCAAGCTCAAGGACTACGACGGGCTGGAATTCGCCGGGTTCCCCGGGGAAGGTCCTTTTTTCTGCAAGGTCGTCGCGGTCGATCAGGTGGGAATCTGGGTTGAGAACAGGAATTTCGTCACGGTCGAACTTGCCGATTCGAAGGGAAGGAGCATCCCGAAGAATAAGCGGAAGCGGAGACGTCATGTTGTAAATCTGCTGATTCCATGGTCGAACGTGAAGACCGCCGTGCACTTTGCCGACGATGATGCATCCGGGATGGCGGGGGAAGCCCTGGGGGAACGGGAGGAGGAAACGGGCAGGATCGGTTTCGTGACGTGACACGCGCGACGCTCATGCAGCGGCGGCGATATACACCGAACGGATTATAGTGGTTGAAAGAACCAGTCTGAAATTGCGATTTCAGCGGATGCGTCCCGGGTACCTGCTGATCTTCAGTTACTGTTCGGTGGCACTGATAGGAACAATTCTGCTCGCGCTTCCCGCCGCCTCGACCTCCGAACCGCTGTCGATCATCGATTCGATGTTCACGGCAACGTCGGCGATCTGCGTGACCGGCCTTATCGTGGTGGATACGGGGACCCAGTTCACCGTGTTTGGCAAGTGGGTGATCATGGCGCTGATACAGCTCGGCGGCCTCGGTGTCATGACGTTTTCCGTGTTCCTTTTTCTCTTTCTCGGACGGGGGATGGGAACGAGGCAGCGGTGGATCATAACGGAGGGGTTCACCCCGGCGCCGATACGGGAGATCGGCAGCCTGATCCGTTCGATCTTCATCTTTACCGCCGTTGCGGAGATAATGGGCGCCGGCCTTCTGTACCTGTTCTGGCGCGGGCGGATGGGCGCCGGAGATGCGGTTTTCACGAGTCTGTTTCACTCGATCAGCGCGTTCTGTAATGCGGGGTTTTCCTTTTTCGCAAACTCCTTTATCCGGTACCGCGGAAGCGCCCTGTTGAACGTTACGATCGCTTCACTGATAGTCATCGGCGGAATCGGTTTTCCCGTTATCTACGAGTTCATCGTGCGTATCAGGTACTGGAAGCGGCACAAGCGTGTCCCGCTGTCCCTTCATACACGCATGGTTCTCTGGACCACGTTGATCCTGATTGTTTCCGGAACGGTCCTGATCCTCACTCTCGAAAACGATTGCCAGATCGCCGGGATGTCGGTGAAGGAGAAGGTGTTTGCCTCGCTGTTCCAATCCATCACTGCGCGAACCGCAGGATTCAATACGCTCCATATACCTGTCCTGGGTAGTGCCACGCTTTTCATACTGGTTATGCTGATGTTCGTCGGCGCAAGCCCCGGTTCGTGCGGCGGAGGGATAAAGACAACGTCGCTGAGTGTTATGGCCGCAATCGTGAAGAACAGGATCCAGGGGAGAAAGAGCATCAGCATCTTTCACCGCACGCTTCCTGACGAAACGGTGTCGAGGGCACTGTCCATCTTCATACTTGCCGTTCTGACCGTGACCGCGGGGTTGATCGCGCTGCTTGTAACCGAGATCGGCTCGCTGAGCGCCGGCCACGGCATGTTTCTGGCCTACCTCTTCGAGTCCGTTTCCGCCTTTGCCACGGTCGGGCTCTCGATGGGTGTGACATCTACACTTACCGCGGCGGGGAAGGTTGTTATCATCGTTCTCATGCTGCTCGGGAGGGTAGGGCTGCTGACCGTAGCGTACGTTGTCACGCGCAGAGCGCGCGGCATGGAATTCAGGTACGCGGAGGAAAAGGTGATGATAGGATGACCATTCCATCGGGGGCGGGAGAAAGGAAGAATCATGGGACATAAGTACACGGTGATCGGGTTGGGCAACTTCGGATTTTACATGACGAAAACGCTGTTCGAGGAAGGGCACGACGTCATCGCGCTCGATAGGGATGAAGAACGGGTGCAGAAGATCCAACCGTACTGTTCGCAGGCGATACTGGGAGATGCCACGCAGAAGGACATGATCGCTACGCTCGGTCTCGAGGATATGGATGCCGTTGTCATCGGCATGGGGGGCAATGCCAACGCCGCGACGCTGATCACGTTGTACCTGAAGGAACTCGGTGTGAAACAGATCGTCGTGAAGGCGACCAACGAGGATCACGGAAAGATCCTCGTCAGGGTCGGGGCGAACAGGGTGATCTATCCGGAGAAGGATATGGCGGTGAAGGTTGCAAAGAGTCTCTCGTCCCCCGATGTTCTCGACTACATTCCGATGTCGGGGGATTACCTCATTGCCGAGATAGCGCCCGTCGAGGCGTTCGTCGGCAGGAGCATGGCCGAGCTCGAATTGAGATCGAGGTTCAATATCAACGTGATCGGGATCAAGGAGCTCGTACCGGAGAACTTCATTCTTGTTCCCCAGGCCGATTTCAAGATCAAGGACAGCGATACCCTGCTGGTGATCGGCAAGCGGGATGATATAAACAAGATCAAGGAGTTCAAGGTGGAGAAGTGAGCGGGTGCCGGCCAGGCGCCGTGCCGTTTAGGTGCCGGAACGGGGGAGTGCGCGAAACATGCGAAAGGTTCAATTCATTCTCGCCGCATCGTTCATACTGCTGGCGCCGCGCTGTCCCGCGGCGCAGACTGAATACAGCTTCAGGGTGTATGGCGGGTACGGCAGGGTCTCATACGGCGATTTCAACGATCTTGTAGCAAGCAATAACGAGGGCCTGCTGCCCGGCAACGAGCGATTCAGCGAGATCCGGTGGATACCGGAGTTTGCCGGCGAGGTTCTCTATTCGCCCCTGCCGCGGGTCCGTGTGGGGGTTGGGGCGGGCATTATCGCCGGTTCTTCGGATGTGTCGAATTCCATTCTGTTCGGCGACGACGCGATCCGCTACGGTTACGAACACGCCGTCAGGGCGTATCCCATCCTTGCAACGGTCTATTACGATGTTCCGGTGCCCGGTACGTTCGTGTCCCCCCGTATCTTCGCCGGGGCGGGAGCGTATTATTCGAGGATCACTTTCGATGTGAGTCTCGATCCTGAACCCGATCCGCCCTTCGAGAGCATCGAATCGGAACTGACCACGTGGGGTTTCGGGTTCCATGGTGGGGGAGGTGTTTACATCCCGGTAACGCCAAAGATAGCTGTCGAGCTCGACGTTCGGTTCCGGTTCGCGGTGCTCGCGGGGTATGAGGGGATGTCGAGGAGCGATGAGAGGGGGGAATGGGACGTGTTCCTGGCGAGGGGAACGCTGCCGGACGGTCATGTATTCTACGGTCCCTGCTCCGTGGATGAGGGGGATTCGTTCGATGAGGGAGAGGTGAGCCTGAACGGGATAGGATTCAGTGTCGGGGCGAGTATCTCGTTCTAGGGAATTTCCGTTGGGGGATGGAACACACTTAGCTTTTTCTTCAGAGGTGAAGTTGAAATGAGCATCAGGCAATTTCCCCGCACTTTCTGGTCGGCGAACACGATCGAACTCTTCGAGCGGCTCGCCTATTACGGGATGAACATCATCCTTGTCCTGTACCTTACAAGGAGGGTGGGATTTGACGACGCCACGGCCGTCAAGATCTCGGCGTTCTTCGTATCGTCGCTGTACCTGCTTCCGATCCCCGCGGGAGCCATCTCCGACAGGATCGGGTTCCGGAACGGGCTGTTCATCGCCTTTTCGGTGCTGGCAGCCGGCTACGCCGTCATGGGCGCGTTTCCATCGAAGGAAACAGTGATCATGGGACTCGCCCTGGTCGCGATCGGCGGTGCGTTCGTCAAACCGGTAATCTCGGGCACGATCAAGAAAACCTCTCCAGAGGGCATGTCGAAGCTTGGATTTTCCATCTTCTACATGGTCGTGAACATCGGCGGTTTCTCCGGCAAGATCGTCGCGAAGATTCTGCGGCAGGACCTCGGCGGGTGGATCTCGCATTCGAATTACACGGCGCTCAAGGGTTGGGTGACGGCGAACGTTCCGCCGTTCGAGATCACCGGGGATATAGCGGCGAGAGCCGCCGAGCAGAGCCCTCCTATGTTGCCGGAAACGTTTTTCGAGATGCTGAAATGGCAGGGTTTCGGGATGCAGATGATCTGCTTCTTCTCGGTCGCCATGGCGCTTGTA
>DAOVFR010000132.1 GCA_030672805.1 Candidatus Krumholzibacteriota bacterium | reverse complement strand
GGTTCAGCATGAGCGGCAGGAATCAGTGCGTAGCCCCGCTGGTGATGATCTCGATCATGCCAAGGTCCTGGTAACGTTTGAACGCCGGTATCAGTCTGCTGTTATAGCGCTCGAGGAAGATCTGGCGCGCCCGGGAGAACTTCCAGTGGTACATGAGCGCGAGCTCGTGGATCTCGGGTGTCCAGCGGGTCCTCTCGATCTCCCTGCCCGCGAGGTCGATAAGCTTGTTGAGGTGCCGCAGATAGCGATACTGCAGCAGGGGGTCGCTCATCATCGAGAGGAGAGTGGGTGTAAGAGAAATAGTGAGCCGGAAATCGATCCCTTCCTCGATAAGGCGGTCGAATATCTCGACAAGGGGGATGTAGGTTTCCGTCAGCGCTTCGAAAAACCAGTCCTCTTCGAGGAATGCATCGTATTCGGGATGCCTGACATAGGGGAGGTGGGCATGGAGCACGAGCGCCAGGTAGCCCTTTTCGTTTTCTGTCATCTAAGCACCGGCTCCTTGCACTCCGACTTTTTCCTGACGGATGTGTCGATGGTGCGTTCCTCTACCTTGTCTGCAGAGACCGCCGTAACGGGCAGGTCTATCTTTCCGTCAGGCAGCGCGAACCGCAGAGAGAATGTGCCGTCGCCGCGGAGCTTGACCTCCTTGCCCTGAACCGTGACGCTGGCGTCCGGTTCGGTTCCGCCGTAGAGGATGAGCTCGGTATTGATCCAGAGTCTGAAGCCCCTTTCCCGTCCCTTTCGCGGCATCGCGGCGCTGCCCATGCTCGAGACGGCGCCGGAGCTCACCTGTTCGAGAAGCCGCTCCTCGAGGAGCTTGCGCAGTTCCTCCGAGCCGGCCAGCATGTCATGCCCGCCGGAGGCCGCAAAGATCTGCCTGAAAATCTCGTCCGGTACCATCCATCGATCATCGATCACGTCGCTGATCGTTCCGCGTGGTGTTTCCACCGTGTTCGAGATGGCGATCTGGATGAACTTGCCCCCCGGGCTGAGCATGCCGATGGCCACCTGGTACCGCCGTTCGGGGCGGACGCTGATGTACCAGTTCCGTGTGTCTCCGCCCGGCTCGATGTCGAAGTGGCTTTTCTTCCTGTTCGTCAAATCGTATACCCTCAGGATCATCCTGCACTTCGGCCACCGTTTGCCGAATTTTTGCTCCAGCTCGGCGAATTTATCCGGTGTTACTTCCCAGTAACTGAAGATCCAGTGCGGGTCCCGGACCATGGCGCCGATACGATCGATGCCATAGCTGGCCGGGACGTCAATCGCTTCTACCGGCGGCATCGCCCTGTCCTCCGTGCCGAGGTAGTACTTGCTCGCGACCGCTTTCTGGCGGATCGTTTCGGCGGCGATCCTCTTCTCGCGGGCGGCGGGCTCGTGCGGGACGGCACGCTTCGGAGCTTGCTTCGCTCCGGCTGCGATCTTCTTTGCTTTTCCCTTCACGCGGGCCGCCTTCGCCTTGGTCTTGGCCTTGGCCGGTTTCCGTTTTATGCCCGTCTTGCCGCCCCGTGCCGCTGCACGCTTGCCCGTTTTCGCCTTCTTGGGCTTCTTCGAGGTTGCTGCCTTCGCCGCCGTGGTTGTGCTTTTTCTCCGGGGAGCGTTCCGCTCGATGATCTCGATGATATCGGCCTTGAGCATCCTGGACGGGAGGTTCAGGTTGATGGAGCGCGCAAATTTGAGCAACTCCGCCTTTTTCATTTTCTTGAGGTCCTTCGCCATCACACATCGCCCCTTTATCTCCACAGGGGGAGAGAAACCCGGCCGCACCGTGCGCTACCCGACCGGGCTGTTTGAGGTATCGCATGTCTCAACCTAATCAATAAAAATACCTGCATGTATGGGTTGTCAAGGATAAAGGGGACAGCGAGCCTCTTCCATGACTCTCCGGGTGCGGGTTATTACGTATAAAAAGGCCGCTGTACCCTTTATCTCATTTATTTATCGTTCTTTAATATTCCGGCAAAATGTGGTAGAATACAGATGGTCCATCGCTCTAAACGGGGCAGTATTTTGCCTCCCGGCCGGTGATTTTTCTACAAAGACTTTATGTATCAACAGCACCGGAAGGGAGGAGGGGGAGGTCTGTCTCTATTTGGAGGAAAGGGGGAGGCGGAAAAGGGAAAATAAACAGGGGCAAAAGCATGCAGATGCCGTCTAATAATGATCGAATGGTGTCTATAATAACGGGGGGAGCGTTCATGAAACGGGCATATATTGTAATCCTTGTACCGTTTTTCTTCGCGGTTCTGGCTGATGCGTCCCTGGCCCGCGAGATCAGGGACCCTGGGGCCCGGCCAAGCCGGTACTGGGCAAAGGAGGATTTCTCGGGGTTCGATTTTCCAGGGCCCTTCTACGAGCAGTGGACGGCCGCGGTCGACACGTACTGTATCGTCTACTACACATTCGAGCCGGAGAGCTTCCAGGGCTGGACGCGGCTCGACAAGACCGCACAGCCCGACACCTTCTGGCATGTCGAGGATTATCTCGAGCCCGAGCTGGCCGGATTTCCCGGTCCCCTGGAAGGGGCAAAATCCGCCTGGTGCGGTGCGCTTCCCGGAGACGGTGAATACATGTGCACATGGGCCGACGCGCCGGGATATGGAAACGCCTGGGACCAGGGCCTGGTCTCTGAAGGGTTCCAGTTCGCGAACCCCCTCGTGTTCGAGTACAAGCTCCATTACGATTCGGAACCCGGGTATGACTGCCTCCACGTGGAATATGACGCGGGGTTATATGAATGGGTCGAGATCGTATCGTACGACGGGACGGGGGATACCGTTGCCGTGCACAGCCTGTTTCTGTCCCGGACCAAGACGAAGCTCCGCTTCCACTTCACTTCGGACGGGGCGTGGAGCGACGAGGACGGGCTATGGGACACCGACGGCGCCGCACACGTCGACAGTATCGTGATATCGGACGCACACGGGCCGATCGATTACGAGGACTTCGAGTCCGCGGCTGATAGTGCCGTGTCGAGCGGTATCTGGCACGCCGACGTGGCTGAACCGTTCGGAACGTACTCCGGCCTCTGGAGCAACCTGAACGACAAGGACCCGTGTAGCTACAACACCAGCTCACAGATCGTTTTCTTCGTGAATTCGCCGTACATGAGCACCGAGTACCCCGGGCTGCCCGTTACTCCGTACTGCAAAGGCGGGGGCGGCTTCGAGGAGCCGTGCCAGGACGAGTATGTCGTCTCGCCGATTATCGACATGACCAGGTATTCCACCGGGTGCAACGAGGTGCAGGATGCCGATATACCGCCGGGCGAGCTGCCGCACCTGGGCGGCGTGCTGTTCAAGTTCACCGTCTACCGCGATCTCGCCATCCATTCCCTCGTCTGGTACAACTGGCACGTGCGATCCATCGGCCCCGACGGCTGTCCCGGAGATTGGCGTCACCGTGACGGGATCGGGTACTACGGCGCTACCAGGGATTACGTCTTTACGACCAACTGGATCAGCGACATGGTAACGGAGGATTCCATACAGGTGGCGCTCGCGGTCCATGATATGTGTTATGCGTGGTACATGGTCTATGGAGATTGCGAGGATCATACTCCCTCGCCATGGTTCGATAACGTCAAGGTCCTGAAATACAGCACGAAGGGACCCCAGTGGAGTTACCGCGGTCAAAATCTCTTCCAGGATAATTTCCCCGGCGGAGCCGACATCGAGGGATATATCAGGGCCGACATGGCGAACGATCTCCTGCCGGGTGACAATCCCGCCATCCGTCCGGGCGATTCGATCGTAGTCGACTGCACCTCTCCGACGGGCGGAGGCATCGCCGAGGACGGCGGGGGACCACGGGTCTATATTTATGTGAAGGTGACATATATCGGCGACCCGATGAATCCGAAGACACCGCCGTCGGGTGTGCTGCTCGAAGGCACCTATGGGCACTACACCGGTATGGACGGCGACTGGACGGTCATACAGGGCGATACGGCCATGACCGGCTCCGGCTACCCCTGCAATGACCGCTACATGTTCGACCTGAACGACTCGCTGCTGACACGCGGCTTCATGGTGGAGTACTACTTCAAGGCTTACGACAACGATGGCGAGAGCACGACTCTGCCCCAGTGGGCCGCGGACGCCGGCCCGCACCCGTACCGGGGGGGTAGTATGGTATTCGAGTTCACCTGCCTGCCGTCGCTCGCAAGCGACATTCTCTTCGTGGACGACTTCGACGGGCGGGGAACATTCGCCGGCATGTCGCAGCAGTATCTCGACCCGACGTTCGACGCGGTCATCGCTCCGGAAAACTTCCACACCGACAGGTACGACGTGAACAGCCCGAGCTATGGTGTTTCAAACGGACCGGGGAGCCGGGCGCGCAACGACCATCTCGTCACCGCCTACAACACGATCATATGGGATTCGGGCGACCTGGGTTGGTGCACGATAAGCGACGGGGCCGGCGATGCGACAGACAAGAGTGACGACTGCCAGATGCTGATAGACTGGATGAATACGAACACGCACGACTGCGGTCTCTGGGTCATGGGGGACGGCGTGGCGCAGGAGATGAGCGGATCAAGCAAGCCGCATGCAATTGACCTTCTGAACAACAAGTGCGGCGTGATGCTCCAGAACGCGGATTACCACGATCTCACGGGCGGATTCGAATCGGGCGGCATTATAACACCGCTCGTTACAACCGTCACCGGCTCGGGCGGCCCGTTCGACCTGGACGATAACAGCTTTAACGTCTATTCCGGCTGTCCCGTAAGCAGCGGTTTCGATGTCCTCGAAAAAACGGGAAACGGGCATTATGCCCTGCGCTATCCCGATTACGGCGGTGAGCAGTACTACGCCGGGATCTGGTCGAGCTGGGTCAACGGGGCGGCGTATACCGTCAAGACGGTATGGTTCGGCTTCGGCTTTGCGTACATACGCGATGATGTGCTTTCGAGCCCGATCGACCGGAACATGATCATGTGTGATGTCATCGAATGGTTCGGAAGCGGGCCGACCAATCCCGATATAACGGATGGTGACGGGGTGCCGGCCGTCTACGCCCTGTCCCAGAACTACCCGAACCCGTTCAACCCGGTTACAACGATCAGGTACAGCGTGAAGAAGAAGGGCCCGGTGGCTCTTCGTATCTACGACGTCGCGGGGCGTCTGGTGAGAACGCTCGTCGACGATGTGAAAAAGGCGGGATCGCACTCGGCCGCGTGGGACGGCAGCAACAACGAAGGGCTGGAAGTGGCGAGCGGCGTCTATTTCTACCGTATCGAGGCGGGCGGGTTCGTAAAGACGAAGAAGATGGTGCTGCTGAAATGAGGGCTCAGGTAAGGGCACGTCTTTTCTAGCCGGCATGAAAGGGAGAGCCATGAAATGCGCAATCGTTGTTCTTCTGGCCGCCGTGTTGTTCTGTGTGTTTCCGGGATCACCCGAGGCACGTGATGTCAGGGACCCTGGTGCGCGGCCCTGCCGCCCCTGGTCAAAGGAGGATTTCACCGCCCCCGCCATGCAGGTGCCTTCATTTATGAAGGCCGGCGCCGCGGTCGATACGTTCTATATCGTGGGCTACGATTTCGAGTTTCTTGACTGGCAGGGTTGGACGCGGCACGACAATACAGCCCAGCCCGATACCTTCTGGCACGTTGAGGATTACGCCGAGCCGGAGCTCGCCGGATTCCCGGGACCCCTCGAAGGATCGAAATCGTTCTGGTGCGGTGCGCTTCCCGGAGACGACGAGTACATGTGCGGCTGGGAGGCCGCGCCGGGGTACGGCAACAAGTGGGACCAGATATTCATGGCGTACCCGATCTGTTTCACCGGCAGGTTGACGTTATCCTACAAGGGGCACTTCGACTCGGAGCCGGGCTACGACTATACATATGTCGATTACGAGGCAGGAGACGGGCACTGGACCGAGATCGCATCGTACGACAACGACGGCTTCGTCGTCGCCTCGCACGAGCTCATGCTTGCCAAAGTGTGCACAAAGCTCCGGTTCCATTTCGTCTCGGACGGCGCCTGGAGTGATGAGGATGGACTGTGGAACACCGACGGCGCCGCGCATATCGACAGCATAACGATATCGGATGAATCCGGTCTCATCGACTACGAGGACTTCGAGTCGGCGGATGATAATGACAGGTCGAGTGGTATATGGTTCGCGGGCGTGGAATGTGATTTCGGCATGTACTCGGGGCTCTGGACGAACCTTGAGGGAAAGGATCCCTGCAACTACAACTTGGGCACCCAGATTGTATTCTTCGTCGGTTCCACCGAGCCGCACCCGGGCTACGCGGGTCTCTACGCCACGCCGTACTGCACGGGCCCAGGGAACGTGGAGGCGCCCTGCCAGGATGAGATCGTCGTATCTCCCATCATCGACCTCACGAAGTACAGCACGGGACGGAACGAGATCCAGGATGCGGATATACCGCCGGCGATCCTCGATGATCTCGGAGGGTTTTACCTCAGGTTCGGCGTATACATGGATCTGCCGTTCCAGGCGCTCGTTTTCTGCAACTGGTACGTGCGAAGCATCGATTCGGACGGCTGCCCCGGCGGATGGCGGACGCATGATTATATCGGATACTACCAGCCGTACCAGGAATACTGCTTCCGGACGATGGATATCGCCAGCTATATCGAGAGTGACTCGATACAGGTAGCACTCGGCATAAGGGATATGTGTTACGCGTGGTACATGGTGTACGGCAACTGCGAGGGGCATACGCCGGCGCCCTGGTTCGATAACGTGCGCATACAGCGATACGATAAATCCGGCCCGCAGTGGTCCTGGCGCAGCCTCGATCTGTTCCAGGACAACTTCCCCAGGGAGGAGTTCGATCTGGAGAGCACGATGAATGCTGATATGGCGAACGACCTGCTTCCGGGGGACAACCCGAACATCCGTCCGGGTGATTCGATCGTCGTAGACTGCACCTCCCTGATCGGCGGCGGCATTGCCGAGGACGCCAATGGTCCGAAGGTATATATGCTGGTCAGAGTCACCTACATAGGCGATCCTCTGAACCCGAAGGCCGTACCCGCCGCCAATCTCTGGGCCGGCGACAACACCA
>DAOVFR010000153.1 GCA_030672805.1 Candidatus Krumholzibacteriota bacterium | reverse complement strand
GGCACGATGACCTTCGTGGCCCGCGCCGCCCGGGAGGCGGTCGGCGAGTTCGAGACCAAGTACGGCTCCGGAGGCCGTGAGCAGTTTATCCGGAACCATATATTACAGAACTTCTATGCATTCGAGTTGATGATGGCGCCTTACGCTGTCGGTCATCTCAAGATGTCGTTCTTCCTCGAGGAACTCGGCCACCGGCTGGCCGACGACGAGCGTGTGCGTTTTTACCTGACCAACACGCTGGATATGGAGGAACTCGAACAGAGCCGGTTGCCCGGCTTTTCATCTCTCGCCGAGGAATCACACCTGGCCGGCGAGGTCAAGAAACAGCAGCGGATCCTCGTTATCCTCGGGAATCCTCCTTACTCCGGCCATTCCGCAAACAGGGGTGAATGGATTCTCGGTAAGATCAAAGATTATAAACAGGTGGACGGCAAACCTCTGGGTGAGAGGAACCCAAAGTGGCTCCAGGACGATTACGTGAAGTTTTTACGCTTCGCACAGTGGAAGATCGATCAGGCCGGCTGCGGCGTAGTGGGTATGATCACAAATCACTCCTACCTGGATAACCCCACATTCCGGGGCATGCGCCAGAGCCTGATGCAGACATTCGACGAGATTTATATACTGGATCTACACGGCAATTCGCTTAAAAAAGAGACATGCCCCGATGGCAGCACGGACAAGAACGTCTTCGATATACGCCAGGGTGTCGCGATCGCCTTCTTTGTAAAATCGGGCAAACGCGATGAGTCGCACCATATTGTGCGGCATAGTGAGATCTGGGGATTGAGGGAGAAGAAATACAATTGGCTTTTGGGGAATGACGTTGAAAGCACCGAATGGAAAGAGATAAAGCCCAAATCTGAATTCTACCTCTTTGTGCCTCTGGATGAGGCGGCACTGGAGCGTTTCAACGAGTTTGTGAAGTTACCATCGATTTTTCCGGTTAACAGCGTAGGTATTGTTACCGCGCGTGACAGGCTGACGATTCATTGGTCGGCTGAGGAAGTGTGGCGTACCGTGACCTTATTCGCCCGGATGGACACAGAACTGGCACGCGAAAGTTTCAAGCTGGGGAAAGATGCTCGGGATTGGAAAGTAGCTTTTGCACAGAAGGACCTGTTGGAATCCGGTCCTTCCAGGGATAACGTTGTAAGCATCCTTTACAGGCCCTTCGATGTCCGCTATACGTACTTCACCGGTAGATCACGCGGATTTGTATGTAGGCCCCGGCAGGAAGTCATGCGCCACATGCTGGCGGGTCAAAACATCGCTTTAATGACATGCCGACAATTATCTGGGCAACCATGGTTTCATACGCTGGTCAGTGACCGAATTACTGATGATTGTATGGTTTCGAATCGAACCCGTGAACGCGGTTATCTTTTTCCTCTTTATTTACACTTAGACACAGAGCGAAAGGACCTGTTCAATCATCACGAGTCGTCGGAACGCCGGCCGAATCTGAATCCGAAAGTTGTCGAGGCGCTTGGGGAAGCCTATGGCGAGGAACCCTCACCGGAGGAAATCTTCCACTACATCTACGCGGTGCTTTACGCCGGGAACTACCGGGAGAAGTACGCGGAGTTCCTCAAGATAGATTTTCCACGAGTCCCATTCACAGCCAATTCCGAGGTATTCCGCGAGCTTGCCGCGTTGGGAGAACGTCTGGTCGGGCTTCACCTGCTGAAATCGCCCGAGTTGGACCGGCCTGCGGCGCGTTTCGAGGGCGACGGCGACAACCGCGTGGACAAGAACAAGAGCCAGGGTTTCCGTTACGATACAAAGGATACACGCGTATATATTAACAGGATACAGTACTTCGCGCCGGTGCCGACTGAAGTCTGGGAATACCGGATCGGTGGATACCAGGTATGCGAGAAATGGCTGAAGGACAGAAAGAAACGCTGCCTGAGCCACGAGGATATCCGCACCTACTGCCGCGTCGTCACCGCGCTCAAACAGACCATCGAAATCCAGGGAGAGATCGATGGTCTGTATACTAAGGTCGAGATGGAAATATTGCCTATCAAGGTTGAGTCACCATAGAACCTGGGGTGGGGATGATGCGCGACCCACCCGCCGTCGGCCGGTCTGGGCCGCTCAATGTCCGCCAGGCAAATATCTTCTGAAATCATTTGAAATCACACAGTTGGATAGATATTGACATCGGAGGGGGTTTCAACTACCGTAAGCGTATGGACGATTTCAAGACGAGACTGATCGAGAACGATATCCGTTACATCGCGGTCGAGGGAAACATCGGAGCCGGCAAAACAACGTTTTCACGGCTTATTGCGGAGTTTTCCGGTGCAAGGCTCTTTCTCGAAGAGGTGAATGACAATCCGTTCATCGAGCGATTCTACGGAGACATACGCTCGTACGCGTTCCAGGCACAGATATTCTTTCTCCTGAACCGCTACAGGCAGCAGGTAGAGATCGCACAGCAGGATCTCTTCTCGGAGTTCATGGTGGCGGACTACCTCTTTGCAAAGGACACCGTCTATGCCCATGCCACGCTGGGAGACGACGAACTTGTTCTATACTCGAGACTGCATTCGCTTCTAGAGGGAAAGATAGTGCGTCCCGATCTCGTAATATATCTCCAGGCGAATCCAGAGATGCTGTTCCAGCGGATCCTCAAGAGAGGAAGGAGTTACGAGAAGGAGATCGCCGAGGATTATCTGAACACCCTGAATGAGGCGTTCAACCATTTCTTCTTCCATTACGACGAGTCGCCGCTGCTCATCGTCAATACGGACAGGCTCGATTTTACGGCAAGCAGGGAGCACCTGGAGGATCTCCTGATGAAGATCGCGGAGAAATTCGAGGGAACCAGGTACTACGTGCCGTCATGGGAGACTTGATCGATATGAAAAAGAAGGTAACCAGGATTACCCTGCAGAGGATGAAGGCGAAAGGCGAGAGGATTGCCGCGCTCACATCGTACGATTACCTTTCTACAAGGCTGCTCGATGGCGCCGGCATCGATCTGATACTTGTCGGGGACTCGCTCGGGATGGTCATCATGGGTTACGAGAACACGCTGCCCGTGACGATGGAAGAGATCATCCATCACCTCAAGGCGGTGAGCCGCGCGAAACCGAGGGCGATGATCGTCGGCGACCTTCCCTTCATGTCGTACCAGGCGAGCGTCGAGGATGCGGTCCGCAATGCCGGCAGGCTCGTCAAGGAAGGAGGGGCCGAAGGCGTCAAGCTGGAGGGGGGAAAGCGCTTCGTGCCCGTGATCGAAGCGATCGTGGAGGCGTCGATACCCGTTGTCGGGCATCTCGGGCTGACTCCGCAATCCCTCTACCAGTTTGGAGGATACAGGGTGCAGGGAAAGGACGATGAATCGGCCGGGATACTGTTCCAGGACGCGTTGAGCCTCGAGAAGGCGGGATGCTTCTCCATGGTGCTCGAAGGTATTCCATGGACTCTGGCAAGGCGGATCTCGGAGGCCGTTTCCATTCCGACGATCGGGATCGGCGCCGGCGTGCACTGTGACGGCCAGATACTCGTTCTGAACGATATGCTGGGGATACACGAGATGGAGCTTCCGAGGTTCGTGAAGAAGTATGACGAGATCGGGGAGAGGATCACGAAGGCGGTATCGGCGTACATCAGTGACGTCAAGGAGGGCAGCTTCCCCGGGCCGGGACACAGCTACTCCGCAGGGAATGGGGAGAAGAAGGGAAAATAGCCCGAACATGAGAACAGCCAGGACTCCGGCCGAAGCGCGTGACATAGTCAGGGAGAGAAAACGATCCGGGAAGTCGATCGGCTTTGTTCCCACGATGGGGGCGCTTCACGAGGGGCACCAGAGCCTAGTCAGGATGGCCAGGGAGAACACTGATTTTGTCGTCTCATCCATCTTCGTGAACCCGAAGCAGTTCGGACCGCGCGAGGATTTAGCCGGCTATCCGAGAGACGAGGCCGATGACAGCGGGATTCTCGAGCGTCTCGGATGCGATCTGCTCTTCATCCCGGAGGGCCGGGAGATGTATACGCCGAATGACCGGACGCGTCTCACCGTCCGCGATCTGTCCGGAACGCTGTGCGGCGCCTCACGGCCCGGTCATTTCGACGGGGTGGTCCTCGTTGTCGCAAAGCTGCTGAACATTGTGCAGCCCGACGTGGCGTTCTTCGGGCAGAAGGATGCGCAGCAGGCGGTGATCGTACAGCGGATGGTCGCGGACCTCGATTTCCCCGTGCGCATCAGGCTCGGTCCGACCGTTCGTGAGCAGGACGGACTGGCGATGAGTTCGAGAAACCGGTACCTGGGCGGAGACGAGCGCAGTCGTGCACCGGCGCTCTATCGGGCGCTAGAGGCTGCACGCGGCGCGATCGAGGGGGGAGAACGTGCCCCGTCCGTGGTGTCATCGCTCATGAAGGGGATTATGGAAGAGGCGGGATTCGAAGTCGATTACGCCGAAGCGGTCGACGGCGCAGCGCTCGGGATGATCGATCGGCTCGAGGGAACGGTGCTGCTGGCCGCGGCAGGCAGGATGGGGCGGGCGAGACTCATCGATAATATCGCGCTCGTCATATCGGGGAACGATGTCAGGGAAACGCTCCTCGAGTTTCCGGAGTGGAGCAGGTATGCAATTTAATGGGGAGATCGCGGTGCTGATCCTTGCCGCCGGTGAAGGGACGAGAATGAAATCGAACCTGGCCAAGGTGCTGCACAGGCTTGGCGGCAGGACCATGATAAGGTACGTCCTCGAGACGGTCCTGTCGATGTCACCCTGTTGTACCGTCGTTGTTGTCGGTCACCAGGCCGAGGCTGTAAAGGAAGAGCTGAACGGATTCAGGATCGAGTTCGTGCTCCAGGAGCAGCGGCTCGGTACGGGGCATGCGGCAATGATGGCGGAATCTGTCCTCGAGGACTTCGCGGGCACGATCGTGGTCCTCAACGGCGACGTGCCGCTTCTCAAATCCCGTACGCTGGAGCGGTTCATCGAGTCTCACCGGGAAAGCGGAGCCTCCGGAACGGTGCTGTCGGCGTTGCTCGACGATCCGTCCGGGTACGGGAGAATCGTACGGGACGGAGACGGGCAATTCGTCAGGATCGTCGAGCACAAGGATGCCGGGCAGCATGAGCTTGAGGTCCGGGAGATCAACAGCGGGATTTTCTGCTTCGAATCGAGCGACCTCTTCGCATCGCTGAAAAAGATCGACAGGAGAAACGTCCAGGGGGAATACTACATCACGGACGTGATGGAGATCCTGAAAAACGAGGGGAAAAGCGTGGGCGTGTATCTCTGTGACCAGAAAGAGGAAGTCCTTGGAATAAACGACATGGAACAGCTCGAGGCGGCTGAGAAACTGATAGCGAATGATGGATAGAATATACGCACCCTGGAGATGCAAGTATTTCACGATGCCGAAAGGTGAGCGGTGCCTCTTCTGCAGCGTGCAGGAGGAGGACGACCGGGCCGCCGGTATTCTCAAGCGGGGAAACCACTGGTTTGTCCTTCTGAATATGTTTCCTTACACGAACGGGCATCTAATGGTAGTGGCTGCACGGCACATCGAGAGGATCCGGGATATCCGCGAGGATGAGGCGGGGGAGCTGGTTGAATTTCTCTCCCTTTCCGAGCTGGCGCTTGACAAGGCGTACCATCCGGACGGTATCAACATCGGTGTCAACAGGGGCGCCAGCGCCGGCGCGGGTGTCGTCGGACATCTTCACTTTCACCTGGTTCCCCGCTGGAATGGGGACACGAACTTCATGACGGCGGTGGCGGAGACGAGGGTGGTCTCGGAAGACTTCGAAGAAAGTTTGCGAAAGCTCGAACCCCATTTCAGGTAACGGCGCCGGCGGCGTGCGGTTCACACGCCCGCGCGGTGGGGGGTGATGTTCGGACCGTGGGAAAGAAAAAAAGCAAAAAACGTGACCGCGCAGGGGCGGGCACGATATTCGCCGTCCTGTTGGTGTTGATGGCCGCCTCGGTTGCCGTAAGGTGGTCGGGGATCGGAAACCGGTTCTCGAACGACGAATTTACGTTCACGATGGAGGTTCTGAACGGAACCGGCACGGTGGGACTGGCGAAACGGACGACGAAGGAATTACGGAGAATGGGAATCGATGTGCTGATCGAGGGCAACGCCGACAGCTTCAATTTCAACGAGTCGGTCCTTGTCGATCGGAAAGGGAATCCGGCGCTGATGAGACATCTCTCCCGTCTTCTCGACTGCCGGCGTATCGTGATACAAATCGACGAGCGTTCACACGTGGATGTAACATTCATCGTCGGAAGAGATATTGACAGGTTGAAGATAGCACTGTGAAGTTAGCTGTTTTACACCGGGGCTGTTTGTTATAT
>DAOVFR010000164.1 GCA_030672805.1 Candidatus Krumholzibacteriota bacterium | reverse complement strand
CACAACGATCCGAAGCAGATCATGCGTCATCGGTCTTTCGAATGTCTTGCCGGCAAGGACCATGTATATCGCCGTCGCCTCGACAGGACCGATCCATATCGGCAGCACCCCGGAATCATCAGACGACTTGAGCAGCACGACGGGATGGTTCCGCTCGTTATCGGTCGCGATACCACTAACGAAGACTTCGATTTCCGGCATGTGCCCGTGACTCCTTTACTGGTTCCCTGTTTCCTCCTGCTCCATTGCTTTCTGCATACTCTTGAACGAATCCAGCCTCGGATGCTTTTTATAGAGATTATCAATCATCCACTGCGCTGATTTCGCTATCTCGTTATCGGGATACTTGTCGATAACAGCCTGGAAGTTCCTGTGCGCCCATGTGAGGTCCTGCAGGTCCTCGGCGTATACGAAACCGACCATGAACAGGGCCATCGGGGCATACTTGTGATTCTCGTATCGTCTTGCAATCTCGGCATAGAACCGGATCCGGTCGTTTGGATCATTTTCCATCTGTGCCATTTCCCAGAGCTGCTCGGGGCTCCGCGTAGCTTTGAGCATCTGTTCACGGACATAGTTGATCGGCTTGTACTTCTTTCTCAGTTTGATCAGCATTGCATCGTATGCTTCCTTGGCTCTCTGCCCGCGCAGCTTCTCCAGGATCCGGACCTCTACCTCGGAAAACTCCTGAAGCCTGGCCGGGACCTTCTCGTTGATCTTGACTATGGAGAATCCCTTCTCGAACTCGATGATATCGGTGATCTCCCCCGGTTCGTACTTCTCGACCGCGGTGCCGAATTTGTCGGAATACCCGACCCAGTTAATGTACCCGTCTGGGTTGAAATACCCGAGATTGCCAAGGTTTGGACCTGTCACAAGGTCCTCTGATTCCTCCTTGGCGATCTTGTTGAACGATTCCCCTCCATCAAGCCGTTTCTTCCATTTTTCACACTTCGCCCGGTCCTCCGAAAAAATATGCTGGGCCTTCATCAGTGCCTTCGTGATGAACTGCTCATGGTTCTCATCATAATACGAGCGGGATTCCTCTTCGCCGATCTCTATCTTATCGATGATTTCCCGTTTGTAATACTCGGCAAGCAGGCTGTTGATCCTGTTCTGTTCGAGTATTTCCTCGACGTCGTCGATAAGATGGATCTTCCTCTCGATTGCCTCCTGGTACATAATCTGTTCATCAATGATCGCTTTGACGAATTTTACCCTTCCCTCGAGTCCCTTGTATTTGTCCTGCTCGTTTGGAGGAAGCCGGTCGAACTTGATATCTACCTTCTTCTCGGATATTTTCACATCCCCCACCCTTGCAGCCAATCCCTTGTTGACCTGAATCTGTTCATCCTTCGAGCAGCCGTATATCAGTAACAAAGCAACGGTCAATAACGTGCAGATCACAGCGATCCTCTTGAACATTGCAACCTCCTCGCCATGTTCAGGGTCAAAGCAGATTGCTTCTACCCTTCTCTTCCAACATTTTTGTAAACTCCTTGATCCGCTCGCTCTGCCCGCGCCTGCATACGAGCACGATGCCATCGCGAACAACAACGATCGTATCCTCGACACCAACCGCGGCCGTCATGCCGTTTGGATTGAAGAACAGGTTCCCACGCGAATCGAACGCCTCGAGCTCTCCCGTTGCAACGTTTCCATCACTGTCGGCAGGCAGGATATCGAAGAGCGCGTCCCAGGAACCGACATCATTCCATTCGAGGCTGGCAGGAGCAACCACGACAGCATCCGATTTCTCGAGAATTCCATAATCGACCGATACGGAGGGCATGAGCGGATATTCCCGTTCGATGGTTTCTCTCTCGCCCGGCCGGCCGAGAACGCCGGCGATCCTGGCCAGCGGTTCCCGCCCCCCGGGAAGATGCCGCTCCCATTCGGAAAGAAACACGGACGGCCTCCATGCAAATATCCCGCTGTTCCAATAGAAGTTATCCCTCGCCACGTACCCTTCTGCAGCTTCGATGTCCGGTTTCTCGTGGAACCGGAGCACCTCGAGGAACCGCTGCCCGCTCACCTCGGCCACACACGATCCCGCCTCGATATACCCGTACCCGGTGGCCGGCCTGTTCGGCTTGATTCCGAACGTGACAAGCGCGTCACGGTCCGAAGCCAGTTCCCCGGCGGCGGTGACAAGCTCCCGAAAGGCATCGCCGCTGCCGACAAGGTGATCTGCGGGGCAGCACAGGATCGGCCCGTCCTCCCCGCGCGCGCGGACCATTGCGGCTGCAACGGCAAGGGACGGTGCTGTGTTGCGTCCCGCAGGTTCGGAAAAAATGTTGCCTGGGGGAAGTCCCGGCAGCTCTTCCCTGATACGTTCGAGCTGCTCACTGACGGTAAGAATGAGAATCCGCTCCTCCGGTATGAACCGTGAAATCCGGGAGAATGTCAGAGAGAGCATGCTTCCCTTGCCGGTGATATCCAGAAACTGTTTCGGTGTTCCGGCCCGGCTGTACGGCCAGAACCGCTTCCCCTTTCCACCCGCAAGAATCACTGCGAACATCTCGCTCCCCCGGTCCCTGAATTTGCGTCCACCGGAACTGGCGTTACGGCCGGCCTCGTCACTCTTCGAACAATCCCGAGACATCGATATACCGTCCCAGTACATCAGCCATGGTTTGCCGGATTGACTTCATGGCTTCCTTCGAACGGGCCTCGAACCGCAGCACGAGAACCGGCTGTGTGTTGGAAGCACGGACCAGGCCCCATCCGTTATCGAACCGCACCCGTGCTCCATCGACGTCGATCACGCTGTTTGTTTTCTTGAAATGATCCCTGATCTCGCGTACGACGTCGAATTTCCGTTCGTCCTCACATGCAAGCCTGATCTCCGGCGTGCTCTCGTACTTCGGCAGGTCCTCGAGCATCCGGCTCAGTGACCTGTCACTGCGGGAGATGAGCTCGAGAAGCCGGCAAGCTGCGTATATCGCGTCGTCGAATCCGAAATAACGGTCGGCGAAAAATATGTGACCACTCATCTCCCCGGCGAGCAACGCCTTCTCGTCACGCATCTTTTTCTTGATCAGTGAATGTCCGGTCTTCCACATGATCGGCCTGCCGCCGGACCGCGTGATATCCTCCTCAAGGCTCTGCGAACACTTTACCTCGAATATCACGGCGGTTCCGGGATTCCTGGCGATCACGTCCCTCGAAAAGAGGGCAAGCAGCCTGTCACCCCACAGTACCTCTCCTTTTTCATCGATGATCCCGATCCTGTCGGAATCACCGTCGAATCCTATGCCGAGCTCGAGTCCCTTTTCAAGCACTGCATTTTTGAGATCGGCGAGGTTCTTCTCGACGGTGGGATCGGGATGATGGTTCGGGAAAGATCCATCCGGTTCCATGAACAGCTCGACCGGCTCCTGACCGAGCTTCGAGAAGAGTCTCGAAAACACGATACCGGTCGTTCCGTTTCCGCCGTCGGCGGCGAACCCGACGGGACGTGCGATATCAAGGTTCTCCGTGAGGTAATCGATGTACTCCGTGACGGCATCCTTCGTCTCGATCGTTCCTTGGCCCTCCGAGTACAGGTCATGTCCCATGACCGTATGAAGCTCCCTGATGTCGTCGCCGTATATTGTTCCTTCACCGCGAATCACCTTGAAACCGTTGAACTCGGGCGGATTATGACTCGCCGTGATCATCACCCCGCCCTTGATATTCCATTTCCTCGCAGCGAAGTAGAGGACAGGTGTCGGTACGACGCCAATATCAATGATGTGAACGCCGCCCTTGCTCAACCCGTCCGCTATCGCCTTGAAAAACGGCTCGCTGCTCGAACGGACATCCCTGCCAACAACGGTGCGGTCGATTCCTTCTCTTGCGAAAGTCGCCGCGATTGCCAGCCCGAGCCGCCTCACATTTTCCTCGGTCAGATCCTCACCGACGATTCCGCGAATATCGTATTCCCTGAAAATCGTTTCCGGAATATGAATGGTAACCCTCCTCTGTTCCTCCGTCCTTCTATTCTTTCACCACCCAGACCTTCACGGGAACCTCTACCTCGCGATGGAGCCTGATGTGGACGGTGTACACCCCCAGCACCTTTATCGGGTTCCCAAGGATTACCTGCTTGTGATCGATCTCGAAACCCTGTTTCGTGATCGCCTCGGCGATGTCGTTCGCACTGACCGAACCGTACAGCTTGTCTTCTTCACCGGCCTGTACGACGATCGTGCATGAGAGGTCTTTTATCTTTTCGGCAACCGTCTGAAGATCGCGTTTCTCCCTCTCGTCCCTGACGATCTGCAGACGGTTCTCTTCACCAATCAATTTCCTGTACGCATCCGTGGCGGGAACGGCAATTTTTTTCGGCAGCAGATAATTGCGTGCGTATCCATCCCTGACCTTCACGAGGTCGCCGCGCTCACCAAGACCTTCTACTCTGGATTTGAGAATTATCTCCATGATCCCCCCCTAGCGGTAGTATACCTTGACGTACGGGAGCAGTGCGATGAATCTCGCACGCTTGACCGCCGCGGCTACCCGCCGTTGATGCCGGGCACACGTCCCAGTAATCCTGCGCGGGGTGATCTTCCCGCGGTCCGTGACGAACCTGCGCAGCAAGATCGTGTTCTTGTAATCGATCTCGATGTCATCCATGCAGAACCTGCAGGGCTTGTTCGTCATTTTCTTTTCCTTGACCTTCTTCTTCTTTCTAATCAATGCACTCCCTCCCGTTTCTACTCGGCGGATGTCTGTTCGGTTGTATCGGCCGCCGGAACGTCCGGCTTCTCGCCCTGGACGATCATGTGGCGGAGAACCATATCGTCGTACTTGAACACCCTGTTCAGTTCGGTCAGGATATCGTTATCGGCGGAGAACCGGAGCAGCGTGTATAATCCTTCATGTGCCTTCTTGATCGTAAAGGCAAGCCTGCGCTTTCCCCAGTGGTCAACTGAATAGACGGTCCCTTTCCGCGATGTGATGATTTCGGAGAATCGTTCCGCTTTTTCCTTTATGGCAGGTTCTTCAAGAGCAGGAATTAGTATGTACACACACTCGTAGTCACGCATATGCAATTTCCTCCCTTCGGACTGTATCGACTTTCCTCGGAGCCTATCCCCGGGAAAGTAGGGATATAACCGCCTTTTCCCGGTCGCCCGGGCGTGGTTCCGGCGGATGGAGCAATATATCATATCAGGTTTGATAGGTCAAGCCGTGTCTTCGGTCTGGTTGTGCGGCGGTGGAATTATCCCGCCAATCCATTGTTCCGGAAGACAACAAGGACATTGGAGAAATGCGGATTTTCCCTTGTGTATACCTATAAGTCCAATTAAGCTTCACCGCGGGAAAGGTCGATTCAATTTCACCCTGTGAACTTTCGGCAATAGGCTTCCATCATGAAAGAGTCTGCAAAGATATCGAGCAACGTCACGGAAGTTATTCTGGAAAGCATTTCAGACGGTGTTTTCACGGTGGACCATGAGTGGAAGATTACCTCATTCAACCGCGCCGCCGAGGAGATAACGGGAATTCCCCGGGCGGAAGCCATCGGCAAACACTGCCGGGAGGTTTTTCGTTCCAACATGTGTGAAAGGGATTGTGCTTTGCGCCGCACAATGAAGCTGGGTAAAAACTTTATCGATACATCTACTTACATTGTAAACAGCGAGCAACGCCGAATCCCGGTTGTCGTGTGCACTTCGCTGCTCAAGGATAAAAACGGCAAGGAGTTGGGTGGCGTCGAAACTTTCCGCGACATGAGCACGGTGGAGGAATTGCGGAAGGAGCTGGATGGTCGTTTCCAGGTGGGTGATATGATCAGTCGCAGCCCATCCATGCATAAGATTTTCAGCATCCTGCCCCAGGTGGCTGAAAGCGACAGCACGGTATTGATTCAGGGAAAAACAGGGACAGGAAAGGAACTTCTGGCCCGTGCCATCCATGAGTTAAGTCCCCGCCGGGAAAAGCGTTTTGTCGCGATCAACTGCGGCGCCCTGCCGGAAACTCTGTTGGAATCGGAGCTTTTCGGATATAAAGCCGGGGCTTTCACCAATGCGATCAAAGATAAGCCGGGGCGCTTTTC
>DAOVFR010000234.1 GCA_030672805.1 Candidatus Krumholzibacteriota bacterium | reverse complement strand
CGATTCGACCAACACGGACAGGGACCCGCGTTATGCGGATGCGGCCGGCGGGGACTATTACCTGCTCGTGCACTCCGGCGGCATCGATACGGGCGACCCGGCCGGGCCGGCCGATCCCGACGGCTCGTGTGCCGACCAGGGAATCTTCGGAGGCCCCGGCGCAGTGACGGCCGCTCCAGAGTACGTGAAGAATCTCCTGGCAACGGCGCTCAACGACACGACAATCCATCTTGCGTGGGACTCCATGCCTCCCCAGGGCGTTAGCCACTACGCCTTGTACGGAGACACGGCCAACGGGTTCCTCCCCGATGAACTATTTTACCTCGGCTCGGCGCCGTACGGAACCAGCACCTTCGACCACCACCCGGTCGGCGGCTGCTGGTACTACCGCGTGTCTGCCGTGAACACATCCGGTTACGGAGGCGGGTACTCCAACCAGGACGGCGCGTGCGTCGCCGGCCAGGACACGGAACCGCCGTCCGTCACGGTGGTCTATCCGAACGGCGGCGAAATCCATGAAACGGGCGATACGCTCAGCGTCCAGTGGATCGCGACCGACAACGTCGACGTCGATTCGGTAAGCATCTTCTATTCGGAAAACGGCGGAAACGATTACATGCTGTTATCGAGCGGCGAACCGAACGATTCGGTCTACACCTGGATCGCCACGGGTGTAAATTCCGACTCATGCCTAGTGCGTATCGTGGCGTACGATCCATCGCTGCTCACTGGCGAGGATACGAGCGACAGCCTCTTCGCCATCAAGGATTACACCGGCGTGCACGATGACGAGGATGCGGAAGATGAGCTGCCGCGCTACGCGAACACTCTCGAGCCGAACTACCCGAACCCGTTCAACGGGACAACGACAATCGCCTACTCGGTGGCCGACCGGAGCCACGTGCAGATTAATATCTATGACGCCGCGGGAAGATTGGTTAGAATCCTCGAAGACAGGGAGAGGAATCCCGGACGGTACGAGGTCGTCTGGAACGGACGCGACAATACCGGCCGTGGCGTGTCTTCCGGCGTCTACTTCAGCAGGATCAAGGCCGGTAAGTACCGGCAGACGAGAAAGATCGTTTACCTGCGGTAACAGGAACCGATCGGACGAAAAACTCATCCGGAACACGTAGCATAGATGGGTTCACACGATCACCATGCCCACGTCGACATGAATGCCGGCAGGAACATCACTCTTACCGGGATGGGGGTCAATGCGGCCCTCATCGCTCTGAAGATCCTGGGCGGTGTGTTCGGCCGGAGCAGGGCTCTGCTC
The DNA here is from genome assembly GCA_030672805.1 of Candidatus Krumholzibacteriota bacterium. Classification (GTDB taxonomy): domain Bacteria; phylum Krumholzibacteriota; class Krumholzibacteriia; order Krumholzibacteriales; family Krumholzibacteriaceae; genus DAOVFR01. The sequence goes on along the minus strand of DAOVFR010000234.1, from coordinate 2,649 downwards.
GCCGACGCCTTTCACTCCCTCTCCGATTTCATATCGGACGCTCTGGTGCTCATCGGCCTGCACTTCTTCCACAAGAAAGAGGACGCCGACCACCCGTACGGGCACGGCAAGATCGAGACGCTCGTAACGATCGCGTTGGGGACGATTTTACTTATCGCCGCGGTGAGGATCGGGATCGGCGCCGCCCAGGCGATCTACCGGGGAGAAATCACGGTCCCCCGCCGCTTCACGATACCGATCGCCGCGGTCAGCATCGTTTCCAAGGAAATTCTCTACCGGCTGACCCGCCGCATCGGCAAGCGGATCGGAAGCGAGGCGATGATCGCAAACGCATGGCACCACCGCTCCGACGCGATGACATCGATCGTCACACTAGCCGGCGTGACGCTCGCTATCTACGTTCCGTCCCTCCGGATGCTTGACTCGTACGCGGCGCTTCTGGTTTCATTCTTCATCATCAAGGTCGCATTCGATATACTCCGGAGCTCCGTAAGGAAGATCATCGACACCTCGCCGCCACCGGACGTGCTCAGGCGGTACAGCGAGGAGATCGAGAAGGTGCCCGGGGTCGAGGCATGCCACGATCTCATGTGCCGGTACTACGCCGACAAGATACGCATGGAGGTTCATATAGAGGTAGACGGGGATCTGACCGTCCGCGAGGCGCACGGCATCGTCGATCGTGTCGTCGAGGGGATAGGCTCCCGCTTCGACGAGGTATCGAAAGTCCTCGTGCACATCGATCCCTATGTCAGCAAAGTCGGCCGGGGAAAAACGGCCGGCGACTGAATGGAACTTTGCGGGCTCGCACCAGAAAGGGAAACGAACATGAAGAAGATCGAATTCTACAGGCACAACATCGAGGAAGAAGAGATAGAACGCGTCACCAGCGTCCTCAGGTCGCTTTTCCTGACAACGGGTAATGAGGTCGCCGAGTTCGAGGGGCAGCTCGCCCGTTTCCTGGGCCTCCCCTACACTGTCGCGGTCACAAGCTGCACCGCCGCGATGCAGCTTGCGCTCATTGCCGCCGGCATCGGACCGGGAGACGAGGTTATCACGACGCCGCTCACCTTTATCGGCACGGCGAACAGCATCCTTATGGCGGGGGGCACGCCGGTTCTGGCCGACGTAGACAGGGCCACGGGCAACATCGACCCGTCGGCGATCGAGGCGGCGATAGGCGACCGGACACGCGGCATCCTGCCGGTACACCTGTACGGGCAGATGTGTGACATGGAAGCGATCAGAAAGATCGCCGACAGGCACGGTCTCTTCATCGTCGAGGACGCCGCCCACGCGCTCGAATCGGAGTGGAAGGAATCCAAGGTCGGCCATTACGGAGACTACGCCTGCTTCAGCTTCTACGCGACGAAGAACATCACGTCCGGCGAGGGAGGAGCCATATCGGTCAAGGACGAGCAGCAGTGCCTGCTGCTCAAAAAACTCCGTCTTCACGGTATGGGCGAGAGCGCGGTCGACCGTTATACGCGCCATTTCGATCAGTACGATATCGATGTCTTCGGCTGGAAGTACAACATGGACAACATACACGCGGCGATCCTGGTCGAACAGCTCAAGAAAGCCGAACGCCTGACCGAAGCCCGCATCAGGATCTTCAACCGTTACAGCGAGGCGCTTGGAAACGTCGAGGGAATCGAGATTCATGTTACCAGGCCAGAGGCAAGACACTGCTGTCACCTCTTCACGATCCTCGTCGATCCCGGCCGGCGTGACGCGATCATGGAGGGGATCCAGAAGCGCGGCATCGGTGTGTCGGTGAATTTCTACCCGCTGCACCTGATGTCGTACTACCGGCAGCGTTTCGGCTACCGCCCCGGGATGTTCCCCGCCGCCGAGGAGATCGGCTCGCGCACGATCAGCCTCCCCATATACCCGAAACTCACCGACGATGAGATCGATTACGTGATCGCCACGGTCAAGGACGTGGTTGCCACGGCATAGCCGGGGAACTTGCCGCACGAAAGACCGTGAAAAGAAGGGATAAGATCAAGGGCTTTCGCCAATCAGTCCACAGCATAGCGTTGTGAGCGCTTGCGACGTGGACGCCATATATTACGAAAGCAACCGCCTTACAAACAGGCAACCGGGCAGTCATGTCAGCCGAACTTGGCGTCCGCCATGTGAGTGCGCAAGTACTCTGATGTGATGTCATAGCCCCTGAAGTCTCTAAATCGCATCCATCGAATCTGGTTTGGCATCTTGTATCTTGCCCAACGCCTTGTCAAATTTCTTCCTGCTACCTCTTTTAGCCCTATCCGCGAGATATTCCTCAGTCATGAGTGCTGAAAGCTTTTCAGCAAGAGCAGTGCTAATCAGCTGATTGATGGATACTCCCTCTCTCTTGGCAGTCTCCCGCACACTTTTGTGAAGTGACTCTGATATTCTTAGGCTGATCGTACTCATTTTAGTTCTCCAATCTTCACCAAAAACTCCTTCGGGGTAATGACCTCGACTCCAAATCTCTCGGATCCCCGGAAATCCCGTTTGTTGTAGGTCAATATGTAATCAGACCCGCTTTCCACTGCCAATTCCAGGACCATATCATCTGATGGATCTCTCAGAACCGGTCTCCAGAGAAAATGAATCTTCCTATGCTCTGATACACTGCAAAAGTAGTCCAGGATATCA
>DAOVFR010000301.1 GCA_030672805.1 Candidatus Krumholzibacteriota bacterium | reverse complement strand
TAACCGGTCTGAATCGACCGTTCCCCTCACCGAACGAAACACCGCCGAGAATCCCCAGGATCAACACGAGGAGTCCGGGCGAGAGGGGACGCGGCAGCACCAGGATAGCCCAGACCATGGGCACGAGCAGAAGCAGTGCGGACCCCGGGAGCCTGGCGGAACGGCCGGATCCCGGGCGCCCGCCGGCAGGCGGTTCTTCCACGCCGTACAGGAACTCCGTGATAATACGAACCGGCTTCGGGGGAAACATCATCAGCACGAGGCCCGCAAGCACCATCGGCAGCCAGAGATCTCCGGGCGGCGTGTAAATGTAAAGCCTCCAGAACCAGGACATGGACAGGAGGAACAGTCCGAGATAGTGAAAGAAGCTCACAAGCCCACCCCCGAAGCCTTCGTTTGTTTCACTGAATCGGGTACGTTCACACCGCGCATACCATGAAACAACACCTTGAGAAAGTCGATGTTACCGGCAAAGTACCCTTCCATTCCCTCGAGGTTCTTGTTGAGCAGGAAGTTGCTGTCCGCGATCAACACCATCCCACCCTCGCCGTGCCTTACCTCGACGATATACGGAAAGCCGTACTCATCGGCGATGACACGGGCTTGCGGGTTGGTGATTTCCACGCTCCACCCCTCATTCACCTGGATCTGGAATCCCCACAGGGAATCGGCGAAGCTGGTCAGCGGCACGTACTGCAATCCCAACCCGTGCCTCGCGAGATAGCGCCACGAACCGTCCCGTTCCTCGGTGCCGCACGAGTAAAGGATCCAGCCCCCGTTTTCCATGAATCCGTCTAGAATTTCACTTTCGTGCTTATTGAACGGTTTGACCGGCGCTATGACAACGAGAAGTTCGCTGTCGAGCACCTGCCTGTCAGAAAATTTCGCGGTCACGAGGGGAAAACATCCAGCGCGCATGATGTTGTATAGAAGACCACCCGTACAGTCATCGTACCAGGTAAGCTCGTCGAATCGCTCCAGGTGAGACCGGTCGATCACCGCGGTGGGCATACCGAGTTTTACCTCGCCCGCTATCTTCCGCGGGGCGAGCCCGATGAATGTGCCGAGGAGAACGGCCGCGGAAACCGCGCCTATCATGAACATCTTTTTCCGAACGACCGCGGCGAACACAATGACAGCGATAACGATCGGCATGTACAGCAGCCGGACGGCGCCGCGATTGCCCCCCGACACCAGCCAGGAGAACGTCCGCGTGACGAAGCGGTAGCTTCCCGTGAGAGCGCCGTTCTGGAAGGATGATGTATCGCCGAAGACGAGAACGCGTCCCTTGCCGTATTCCCTCGCCGCCACCAGCACCATGTCTCCCAGCTGTTCGCCCGGATCGAAGACCCTGTTTCCGAGAAAGGCATGGTCGACCGCCGTGAAATCACCAAAATCGGAATAGCCGTATTTCGCCACAACCACGGGATATGCCGGATATATGGCGCGGAGACTCGCACCCACCCATATGTCCATCTCCTGCGGACTGTAAAGCCCGTGCGTTATCGTGTGGGGCATGAGGACCGCCTCCTCACCCCATCCCTTCGAGATGAACGTGGCCGAATCGAACAGGTACTCGATGCCGAACGGTTCCAGAAGGTCGTTGAACGGCCCCCTGATCCCTTTCACGCCCGTGTGGTCCCCCAGTGCAAGGAGTCCGCCGCCGCGCTGGACGAATTGCTCGATAGCACCTCTTTCCTCATCGCTGAAGAACTCCAGCACGTTTATGACGACAACGGCATGTGCATCGGAAAGGTTCTCCACCGTGAGCTCACTCACCGTCTTTACGTTGTACCCGGATGCCTCGAGATACCGGGGCAGAAAACCGAACATCCCGCCCGATTTGTGCCCGTAATAACCATACACCGGAACGCGCCAGTTCATGTAGCCCTGGTCGTAGAGCAGGATGTTACCGCCGCTGGAGCCGGTCGCGGGCCGAAGCATCAACAGGATCGAGCACAGGACGGTGACTGCAACGAGCACGAGGGACGGGCCGCGGCTGAACCCGCGCTCCGGGACAGACAGCGGGGGAGGTTTGAAAAGCAGCGTCAAGAGCATCCCGGCGAATAACAGGATTTCCGGATGGAACAGGAACAGGTCCCAGTCGGGATCGGTCGACTGGATGAGAATCGCGAGCGGCGTAAGAAGGACCAGCACGGCCGCCTGCAGAACGAGCAGCAGGACGGCGGTCTTGACGAGATACCTGGACCCGCCGTCACGCGCCAGAATCGCCACGGCGACATGGTAGGAAAGAAACATGATCAGCAGCGGGATACCCGTGGCGGTCTCTCCGAGCAGGTACTTCTGGCCGATCAGCCTTCCGGCCGCCCTCGAGAAAGAGAGCCCCCAATCATGCAGGAGGTGCCAGACAAGAGGCATGTGAAATTGAAGAATTACCAGCGTGGAGAAGATGAACCCGGCAATAACAAGACTCTCCCGCTCACCGTCGCCGTGATCGCGGCGGGCGGGCAGCAGCAGCAGCGAGGCGCAGAGCAGCGGAAAGACGAACACCTCTTCGAAGACACCCCTGGTGACGACGATCAGGGTGAGCGCCAGGATT
>DAOVFR010000316.1 GCA_030672805.1 Candidatus Krumholzibacteriota bacterium | reverse complement strand
AGCACGGGCTTCCGGTCGGTATTGATCCCCGCAGCGCCGGCCTGCTCGAGACGGCTCGCGAGAAACGCGACCCGTTCCGGTGAGACTCGGAACGGCAGGAAATTTTCGTTGATGAATCTCGTCTCGATCCCGCGTCTATCGAGGCGGGCTATGAGCGTATCAGCACCGAACGATTCCGCGCCGGCGATGAAATGTACCGTTGAACCCGGCACGAGGGTCACATCCCCGAACACCGATACGAACGTCTCCCTGAGCGATGAGAGAACCCGTGCCTGTCCCGGGGACAGGAAGTTCTCCGACGAAGGATGACTCAGCGAGAATATTCCGCCCGGACCGAGCGAACGGCGGACCAGCCGGAAGAACTCCGCCGTGAAGTACCTGTTATATTGAAGGTTTATGGGCGGCGGTGCGCCGATTATGATGACGTCGTATTTCTTCCGTCCCGACGAAAGGAAGAACCTTCCGTCCGCCTCGACGAATCTCACCTGCACACCGTCGCCGGATACGGCGCCGCCGGGCCCACCGGCCTCCCGTGAGAACGATGTTTCTTCGCCAAGAACGCTCCCGGCAAGTTCGAACAGGACCGGGTCCATCTCGAGAAGATCCGCGCGCCGGACGGTCGGATGCTTCATTATCTCTTCCCCGATTCCCCCGATCACCCCCCCGATACAGAGCACCGATTCGGGAGATGGATGGGCAAGCAGCGGAATGTGAACAATCTCCTCGGCGCGCTCGGGCTCGGGCACTGTCAGGATACGCCCCCCACCATAGAAGAGGGAGACCGCGCCATTCCTCGATGCCGCGACGATCTCACCGTACCGCGACGAGCGGAACTGCTCGATCCGGTACCCGGGGTAGATCCTCTCGACGCTCTTCCCGTCGAGCATGGGGGACAGAAGGAGAAAGACGGCCGCGGTGACCGCTATGGCGCCCACTCTTACCGGTGATAGTTCCCTGCGCGAAGCCGGAGCAAGGACGACTGCAATTACGAGAAACGCGACGGAAAACGCCGCTCCGAGCTGTGAAAGCACGTTTACGAGAACGAACGAGAAGAGTACCGCCCCACCGAGTGCGCCGGCGGCCTCCCAGATATAAACCCTCGAAACTCCTCTCCGAAGACCCCCATCCGGCGCCTTCCACAGCTCGCTCGCAACATTATAAAGAGCCCCGTATACGAATGCGAACGGCCCCACGACGAGCACGGAAAAGATCACGGCGGGTGCAAAGGGGGGAAGTTCCCCGGGCGGCTCCGCAAGAATGCCCCTCCCGGCACGGATCGCCATCACCGACAGCGGCAGCATAACGGCCGCGGTCATCGCCAGGGCATTGAACCGGGTGCGCATGTCCATACGCATCCGTCTCCCGAAGCGCCACCCGAGCATCCCTCCCGCTGCTACCCAGAACAACCATGCGGCCAGCAGGATCCCGAGAACAAGCTCCGTCCCTGTAAAAAGGGCCAGCGCTTCCCGGATGTAGATCGCCTGTGCACAGACGGCGCAGCATCCAAGCACCGACACGTGCCGCGGTCTAAGGGATGAAATTTCCACGGGATGGTTCATGAAATGTCAGCGTTCGTAGTATTCGTCCTCGAACACCGTCTTGAAATCGTAGACGCCGATGAAATCTTCCGGTACGTCCCCGTCCGTTGTGTCGAGCAAACCGGCCCCGACCAGGTTGAACACGATATTGCCTATATCCTCAGTCGAGTCGATTCCCCAGAAGTTGAGGACCTGCTTTGCCATGGGGCCGTACCTGGATATCGCCGCCGCCCTGACCCCCTCGCAGACCTCACTCCCCGAAATATGGCGGATCTCGACGAGCGATCGCATGATCTCCTCGATCGCGGAAACGACGAACGAGTATGCCGCCGTCCCGTAGCGAGCATCACGTTTCGTGATACCGTTGATGGCCTGTATCGCTTCCGTCCGTTGTTCCATC
>DAOVFR010000098.1 GCA_030672805.1 Candidatus Krumholzibacteriota bacterium | reverse complement strand
GGTCGATTCTACGCTGTCCTTCGATCCGGACGGTGGGCTGATCGAACTGCTCCAGGCAGGCATCAAGAGACGTTTCGACAAGATCCAGGACACGCTGCTCTCTGTCGCCAGTAGCAGTAAAGCGGAGCTGAACAGGCTGCGCGGTGCTGAATCTCCCGGGAACGGGGGAGCCTCCGGCGATGCCGTGGAGAAGCCCGCCGGGAGCGGCGAGGTCTCCGGCGATTCCGTGGAGAAGTCTGCCGGAATCGGTGAGGCCGGCGTAGGGGGGCCGGAGCTGCTGCTCGAAGCGCTAGAGGAAATAAGCAATGAGACCGCCGGATCCGGTTCCGCCCGGGGGAACGGACGGCAGCTTTCGTCTGCAGAGCGGAAGAAGCATCGGAAACGGATGAATCCCGGGAAACGGGTGAAATGAAGTTTGGCAGTTAGCACGTGAAAGGACGAAGTTCCATGACGTTACAGTCATCGATAAATGATCTCGGGCTGTTTGACCTTTTCCAGATCTTTCACATGCACCGCAAAACCGGCCGTTTGATCATCTCCGAAGGACCGGACGGCAAGAGCGCCAACGTTATCTTCTGCGAGGGCGCGGTCTGTTTTGCAGTGATCCACAAGCGCGGGGTTCCCTGTTCCATCGAGGCGCTTCTCGTCGAGTGGGGTGTGCTCGACGAAACGTCAATGATCAGGATCGACCAGGTCCTGAACAAGTACAAGAGATTGCTCGACTGCCTTGACGGCGAGGGGATCGTATCCAAGACGCATCTCGAGAATTTCATCACGTTGCGCATCCGTGAGAACGTGTACGAGATCTTCAAGTGGGATAGCGGCGAATGCCGGTTCATCGAGGAGGAGATCGACGAGCGGAGAGAGATACTCGTTCCGCTGAACACGGAAAACATGATCCTCGAAGGTGCCCGGCGGATCGACGAATGGTCGAACATCCGCAACAAGGTCCCTTCCGAACAATCGGTTTTCAGGTTTGGCTCGGAGAACGAGGAAACCCGTGCATTGAATCTCAAACCGCGGGAATGGGAGATCCTGTCCCTCATCGATGGTTACCGGTCGGTGAATGAGGTGAACGAAGTGGTGAGCGGCGACCTTTTCTCGACAAGCAAGCTGATCTACGGGCTGGTCGTCATGGGTGTGATAGAACTGGCCGACGAGACCGATAATGAAGAAGCGTGTCTCAGCCAGGCAGAGCACCTCGAGAAACTGCTCAGCAGCGGAAAGATGTACTGCAACAGGCTGAATTTCGAAAAGGCGGCGGTAAAGTTCGAGAAAGCGGTTCAGATCGATCCCGACTGCTTCGAGGCGCTCCGCATGCTCGGAGAAATACACTACAAGATGGACAGGCTGAGCGAGGCGCTCGCCTACCTCACCAAGGCACGCGACAGGAACCCGAAGAACCAGAAAACGATGTTCATCAAGGGATATCTCCACGCGCGGACGGGTGAGATCGCGCAGGCGATCAAGGAATGGGAGGAGCTTAAAGTAAAGACACGGAACGAGAGAATCAAGGATCTCGTCACGCACAGGATATCCGTTGCGAAGGAGTGGCAGAAGGTACTCCAGGAATACTAGCCGGCCCGTGCATGGCAGTCTCGTACATGCAGCCCTTCCCAGCCCCCCTTTCCCCCATGTAAGACCTTACTTCATCTTATCGTAGCGCAGAACGTTTCCTGCATTGTGCAGGGCCTGGGGCTCTCGAAAAATTGGTTGGCAAACCCGCATGCCACTGGTAATGTTCTGTTCACTTATAAAAACTTTTTCCTTCGTTATTCGTATAATTAAACTGATATGCGTATCGCGATCAATGATTTGAGCAAGGTCTACCGGAACGGAAACCGGGCGCTCCAGGATATCAATATACAAATGGGGAACGGCATTTTCGGCCTTCTCGGTCCCAACGGGGCGGGCAAGACGACGCTGATGCGCATCCTCGTGACTCTTCTCAAGCCGACATCGGGCAGTGTAACGGTCAATGAGCTCGATCTCCGGAAACACAGACGCGAGATCCGTGCGATGATGGGATACCTGCCGCAGGATTTCCGCATGTTCGCCAAGCTCAGGACCTGGGAGTTCCTCGATTACGTGGCAAGCCTTTCGGGTCTCAGGAACGCGCGCGAGCGAACACGGGCAGTCGACGGGATGCTCGAACAGGTGGGCCTGTTCGATGTCAGGGACCGGCCGGCGAAAAAGCTTTCCGGAGGTATGAAGCGGCGGCTCGGTATCGCCCAGGCGCTCATAGGTGATCCGAAGATCGTCGTCGTCGATGAGCCGACCACGGGGCTCGATCCCGGGGAGCGCATACGGTTCCGGAACCTGCTGTCCGAGATGAGCAGGAAGGAAATCATCATCGTCCTGTCGACACACATCGTCGGCGACATCTCGAGTACGTGCAATGACATGGCCCTGGTCCACGAGGGGAGGGTCGTGTACAATGGACCGCCCGGCAGGCTGATTGACAAGGTCAGGGGGCATGCGTGGGCGATCGACGCCGTTGACGGCGAGCTGGAAGCGGTCAGGGAACGATTTCCCGTGATTTCCTCGATACCTTCCGGGGGGGGATGGGAGGTGCAGGTGGTGGCTGACCGTATAGACCCCTATCCCGGAAGACCGCTCGAACCGAACCTCGAACACGCCTACGTCTATTTCATGGAGTACGGGTTGAACGGATCATGACGGAGCGGATGGAATGATGCTGTCGGTTTATAATATCTGGACGATTGCACGCGTGGAGACAAAGACCCTTCTGAGGAGCTGGTTTTTCCGGGTCCTCTCGCTCCTGGCGCTGGGCCTGTTGATCGTTTTCAACATTCCGCTGTACACGGAGGCAGCTCCGACGCCGTGGGTATTCCGCGGCATCTCGTCGGCGATCCCGTATGTCAATATCCTGTTCCTGAACGTAGTCCAGGCGATCGTTGCCGTGTTTCTCGCTTCCGATTTCCTGAAACGCGACCGGAAGCTCGATACGACGGAAGTCATTTACATGCGATCGATGACGAACGGCGATTACGTTCTCGGAAAAACCTTCGGCATCATGTTCGTCTTTCTCGTCCTCAATCTCGTGATCCTGACCGTCGCTGCGATCTTCAATATCTTCTTCGCCGGGGTCCCGTTCATATTCCGGGCCTATCTTTTCTATCCTCTTCTCGTGAGTGTTCCCACGCTGGTGTTCATCCTGGGGCTTTCATTTCTGATGATGGTCCTGATCCGTAACCAGCCGGCCACCTTCATCGTACTTCTCGGATACATCGCGAGCACGCTCTTCTTCTTTGGCCCCAGGTACAACCACATCCTCGACTACATGACGTTTCACACGCCGCTCATGTACTCGACCATCGTCGGGTTCGGCGATATCGCCGGGCTCCTGTTGCACAGGGGGATCTATCTTTCTCTCGGACTCGCGTTTATCTTCTTTACCATCGTCATGATAAGAAGACTTCCACAGTCGCGATCCATAACGATCGTATCCCGTGTTCTCGCCGTCGCGCTCATCGCCGCCGCCGCCGTTATGGTGCATCTGCGTGTTTCGGGCATACTGCGCGGCAGGGAGCTCAGGCGCGATATGGTTGAGCTGGCCGGGCGCTCGGGCGGCGAGCCGGGAGTATCGATCGAAGCCTGTGCTCTGGATCTCAAGCATACGGGCGCCGGGATCGAGGGGACGGCGGGGATCACCGTTTTAAACCGGGCGGGGATTCCGCTGGAGCGATACGTCTTCAGCCTGAACCCGGGTCTCCGCGTCACGGGGGTTGAATGCGGCGGGGGATGCGGCTTCGAAAGGGAGCTCCACATCCTCACCGTCATTCCGGCGCAGCCCCTCGTCCCCGGCGGGCGGGATTCGGTTATCATCTCCTACCGGGGTTCTATCGACGAGGATGCCTGTTACCTGGACATCGACGAGGAATCCCGGGCCGGCTCGTACCGCGCCGCGTTCCTGAATATAGCAAAACGGCATGCCTTCATCACACCGGGCTTTGTCCTGCTGACACCGGAGAACATGTGGTATCCATCGGCCGGCGTGCATTTCAATCCCGGGAATCCCCTGCACCACACGGTCGATTTCATCGATTTCACGCTGAACGTTACGACGGAAGAGGGCCTTACCGCCGTGTCACAGGGACGTCCCGTCAGGAATGCACCCGGGTCGTTCACGTTTGTTCCGGAACGGCCTCTCCCATGCCGCTCGCTTGCAATCGGCCGTTATGAACGTAGAACCATCACGGCCGATTCGCTCGAGTACAACCTCTATCTTATAGAGGGACACGATTACTTCTCGGAGTATTTCACGGAGATCGGCGACACGATTCCCTCGTTGATAGCAGAACGCAAACAGGACTTCGAGAACAAACTCGGGCTTCACTACCCGTATCCCCGCCTCTCGCTCGTCGAGGCGCCTGTACAGTTCTACTCGTATCCGCGCCTGTGGACGGCTGCACGGGAGACGGTTCAGCCCGGAATGGTGTTTTTACCTGAACGCGGCGTGATGCTGCATGGCGCCGATTTCAGGATGACCAGGAATTTCCAGAAGCGCGCGGCGAAAAGGGGACGCGGGGAAACCAGGACGGAGCGGGAGCAACAGATCGATCTGTTCAACGGGTTCATCAACAGAACGCTGGCCGGCAATATCAGCAGGCGGCGTTTCAGGCCGGGCGGGATAAACCTCGATTCATCGATGTTCAATCTTTATCCCAACTACTTCTACTTCGTGCACCACGTTGCGTCCGATACGCTTGCCGTATTCAACGCGGCGATCGAATCGTTCATCTCCGACCCGATCGTGGAGCCGTCGAGTTATTTCGCCCAGATGTTCCAGGGCCTGACATCCGAGGAGAAGGTGAATCTCGCCCTCGCCGAAAGGAATTTCTCGCAGATCCTCTCCACGGCCGATGACGAGGAGATGTTCAACGATATTGTCAAGATAAAGGGACGGTATCTCTTCCTCCTCGTACAGCACGCGGTCGGGGAGGAAGCCTTCATGGATCACCTTCACTCGTTTCTCGGAACGAACAGGTTCAGGACCGTCGATACAGGGGAACTGTTTTCGGGATTCAGACGTGATCTCGGTTTCGACGTGGGACCTCACGTCGAACGGTGGTTTCACGGGAAGGAACAGGCCGGATATCTGCTTGCCGACGTCAATGCGTGCAAGGTGCTCGACAGTGACAGGACGAGGTTCCAGGTCACGTTCAAGGTGTCGAACGTCGAACCCGTGGATGGACTTATACAGGTGACGTTCATGGAAGGGGGCAGACGCTTCAGGAGATTTACCGGAAACCTCGATGAGATCAAGCGGACCATCGTTCTCGGTGCGGACCAGACCAAGGAGGTCGGTTTCGTTCTCGACTTCCAGCCCCGGACGATGTCGGTCAACACGATGATATCGAAGAACCTTCCCTCCATTCTTAACACGGTATTCGAGAAATTCGAGCTGAACGAAAAGGCCGAACCATTCGACGGCGAACGCATCGTGGAGGTTCCGGTGGTGTTGCGGGAGCCAAACGAGATCGTCGTTGACAACGAAGATCCAGGCTGCGAGGCTCAAGCCGACGTCTCGCAGAGCGTTCTCAAGCGATTGTTCAAACGCACTTTCGGCGAGGAGGAGGATAAGTACATCGGGATCGAGTTCTGGAGTCCTCCGGGCACGTGGAAGGCTTCCGTGTTCAGCGAATTCCATGGAGACCTCGTACGCTCCGCCCTTTATACGAAAGCGGGCAAGGGTGACAGGAAGGTCACATGGAACGCGGAGATCGAACGGAGCGGGTACTATGATATCTATTTTTACGTCAGCAAGCTCAGACGCCCGGGACGAAGGGGCAAGCAGGGGAAATTCGGACACTATCATTTCATCATCCAGCATGACGATGGCGTCGACGAACCGATGCTCGATATCGGAAACGCCGGGGACGGGTGGAACTCCCTTGGGGCGTACTACCTGTCAAAAGGCGCGACGAGCGTGGTGCTGACGAATGAATCGGATGGCGGGATAATCATCGCCGATGCGGTGAAGTGGGTCCCGGCCAGGTAGGAATCGAAAAGCACGCGGCGCCGGAACCGGCGGGCAGCCGGTCCGGTGGCCGCGTGCAGGGCTGGAATCGATACGAAAGGGTTTCGTGCGGGGGGTCACACCATGAGGCAATTACACGGATTGTTCGGGCGAATAATCTTTATGTTCCTGCCGTATTGTGCGGCAATTCCGGCAGGCGGCGCCGCATCCGCGCAGCAGGTACTTACGCCCGGGATCGCGCTCGATATCGCGATGTCGAACAGCCCCGAGATCCGCCGTTCCCGGCTCGGCCTCGAGCAGAGCATGGAGTTGTTGAACGCGGCGAGGGCGAGTCTGAAATCGAGGTTCAGCCTGTCGCTTACGCCGTTTTACCTGAGGCAGGACAGGGAATTCAACGATCTCTTCTCCCTGTGGTTCACAAGGGAGACCAGGCAGATATCGGGGCGGTTCATGATCGAACAGCCGATCAAGCTCACCGACGGGACTCTATCGTTTACCAATCAGTTTTCCTGGCGTGATTACCGCAGTGGTTATCAGGACCAGGGCAGCAAAACCTACAACAACAACTTTTTTGTCAGTTTCACGCAGCCCCTCCTCACGTACAACAGGACGAAGCTGGAATTCCGCGAGCTCGAGCTGGACCTCGAGTGCAGCTCCCTGAATTACGCGGTGCAGGTGCTGGTGATCGAGCAGAGGGTGATGCAGTCCTTCTTCGACGCTTACCAGAAGAAGATGAGTCTCGATATCGCGATCGAGGAACTCCGCAACCAGGAAGAGGGCTGCCGGATCATGAAGAACAAGGTCGAGGCCGGTATCGAGAAGATGGAGGAACTGTACCAGGCGGAATACAACCTTTCAACGAGCAAATCGCGCGTGCAGAACAGGCGTGTCGAACTGGAAAATACATTCGATTCGTTCAAGCAACTGCTCGGTCTCTCGCTGTTCGAAGAAATTGCCGTCGATGCGGATGTGTCCTTCCGGGAGATCGATGTGGATCTCCCGATGGCGATCAGTCACGGGATCAAGCACCGGATGGAGATCCGGCGCCGCGAGATCGGGATCGAGGAGGCCCGGAACGAGCTGATCAGGACCGGCGCGCGGAACGAGTTCAGGGGAGACCTCAACGTTTCATACGGTTCTATCGGCACCGATGAGAAATTCACCGATATCTACGACGAGCCGGTCCGGAACCGGGAACTCAGGATATCGTTCGAGATGCCGCTCTGGGACTGGGGCGAAAAGAGGTCCCGCATCAGGGCGTCGGAGGCGAGGATCAAGAGCGCGGAGCTGTCGAAAGAGGAGGAGCATAACAATATCATCATCGAGATCCGCCGGGCGTACCGGAGTCTCTGGAACAGGATTTCACAGATCGAGATCGCACGGCAGAGCGTTCGCAACGCCGAGCTGACGTACGACATCAACCTGGAGCGATACAGGAACGGCGATCTCTCCAGTATCCTGCTCAACGATTACCAGCGGCAGCTTTCCGAGGCCAGGCAGGGGCTTATCGGGGAGCTGATCGGGTACAAGCTCGATCTGCTCGATCTCAAGGTCAAGTCGATGTGGGATTTTGAAGGGAACAGATCCGTCGTTCCCTGCATGGAGACCGATTCGTGACGGCGGCATGGTGTGACGGGAATATATCCGGACGGTTTGCGCGATAAAAGATGGGTTCTGTTATTTCAAAAGCAAGGAGCGAGTGTTGAAACGGTACATTATGATCTGTGCCCTGATCATGATACTGCAGGGTTGTAACGGAGACGATGGAGGCATCGATACGGAGATAGCGGTTCCGGTATCCGTCAGGGAAGTGAGGCTTGGACCGATCGAGGAATATATCGTCACCACCGGTACGGTGAAAGCGGTGCAGGAGGTTTCGCTGCATTCGGAAGCGGCCGGGTACTACAGCCTGCTCGAGAATCCCGGGACAGGCAGACGTTTCAGGATGGGCGACGCCGTGATGAGCGGCCGGCCGGTCATCAGGCTTGACAATCCGGAGTTCGAGAGCAGCGTCAAGATCGAATCGGTCAAGCTCAACCTCGAGACCTCGAGGCGCGAGTACGAGAAGCAGAAGTCACTCTATGACAAGGGAGGGGTGACGCTGCGGGAGCTGAGAGACGCGGAGCGGCTCTACATCGACGCGCGGTACGGTTACGAGAATGCGCAGATCCAGCTGGCGAAGCTCGATGTCACTCCGCCGTTCGACGGTATCCTGGTGGATCTTCCCTACTACACGGAAGGAACCATGGTTGCATCGGGTGAGCTGATGGCCGCGATCATGAACTACGCCAGTCTCTACCTGGATGTCAGTCTTCCGGGCGGTTACTGGAGCCGTATAGCGGTCGGTCAGCCGGCCAGGGTGATGAATTACTCGCTGCCGGACGATACATTGCACGGAACGGTGGTGCAGCTATC
>DAOVFR010000178.1 GCA_030672805.1 Candidatus Krumholzibacteriota bacterium | reverse complement strand
TTACCCGATTCGAGTATCAGGACCCTGACGATCGGCGAGGGCTGGATCTCGGGCAGCATTATTCTGCCGGCATGCTCCCGCTCTCCGCCGGCTTCCCGGGCCCCAGCTGGCTCCTGTCTCGTGACCTTCGGGCCTCCGCATGAAAAAAACGCCGTCATCGCGAGCGTGAATCCCGCAAGGCCGGCGTTACACAATCGTCTCTTCACGTTCCGCCTCTCTCCGTCCCGGGAAAACCGACGCATCATCACGATCCGTATCCGTATTCCCGCCTCCGACTGAACGCTACGCGGGGAAGAAAAATTCGCCGAAGAGACAGGCAGCACCGGGACCGGCGGCGGCGTTCTTCCTCCGTACCGACTTCAAGCTGGGGCGTTTCTGCGCCTCTCCCTCTCCGGTACCGGTTTCGCATGTCAAACAGCTCTCGTGAAACAGCGACTCGTTGGCCAGCAGGGCGACCGCGACCGCTTCCCTCACCTCGCTCTCCAGACCGAAACGGTCCATCATCTCCCCCACCAATCCCCGCAGAAGGGATTCCTTGACCGGCAGGCATTCGCTGCTGTTCTCCTCGTCCCCGATACTGAAACGGCATACAACGATACAGTTGGTCATCTCGCTCAGCACCGAGGGATCGCTCGGGAAGGTCCCGCCGCCCGCCTCGACGCACTGCAGCCCTATCAACGAGACGTCCTCGGAAGAGAAGCCCACCTCATCGACCACCTCTCTCACGAGGCTGGAGATATGGTGAAGGATCAGAAAATTCATTCCGGCAACCTCTTCGGAGTCGAACTTCCCCGTCAAGCTGAACGCATCCAGGGTCGCCTGAAGTTCCCGGGGCACGGGGTGGCTCTTGAAACCATGCAGGTCGAGCACGGTACTGTCGCCCTTCCCGCTGACCTCGACGACAGCCGCTCCAAGACGGCCCGGCACGTTACCCGTCTCGACCCCGATGATAACCCGGTTATCCTTTTCCTTCAGTTTCTTGATCTGTTTTTCCAAATTGTAACCTCCCGGGAGGTACATCCGGAACCATCCGGCCGGCCTCCGGGTCGGCCGGGACCGGGACGGTATGCACTACGCTATGAGTGCCGGGCCTCCCATGCGTCATCTTAATGGGAATCGATGAACGAGGTAAAGGAATTTCTCTTCAGGGGGACACCACGTTCGCGGGCCCGGCCGGGCACTACTATTCGAGCTTTACCGCCTTGCCGGTAACGGTATGATTCGAGCCTCCGCGAGCCACATTTATCATGTAGAGATAGGTGCCGTTTGCAACCCTGTCTCCCGCACTGTCCCTGCCGTCCCAGTAAACCGTACCGGGCGCCTGGAAATTCGATGAACCGAGCAGTGCGCCGTACAGGCGCAGCGATCTCACAAGAATGCCGCTCACGTTGTAGATCCTGATCATACCTGCGTCTACAGACAGATTGAACGTGAAGACGATATTCGTCCCATCGCTGAATGGATTCGGGAAATTGAATATGTTCACCACGAGTTCGTCTCCCGTCACGCTGAAAACGAAGTTCTTCGAGAACTCGCCGGTACGCACGGTGATAATACGCGTTCCCGAATCGAGCTTCACGTTGAACTCCGCCTCCCAGTGCAGCGAATCGACTGCGTCCCGGGCAAAGCCGACGCCTTCGAGCTCGAGCCAGTCGAGCAGAAGAATCGGTTTCTGGCTCAGGTAGACGGGAAAATCAACCGTTACGCGGAATTCTCCCGACTGGGGCGCCTCCATCCCGGGCGTGATCTCGAGATCACCGTCATGGAACAGCCGGATTGTCGTCTCGATCGGAACCTCCAGAACTCCCGCCTCCTCGCTGTCCGGCTTGAACACGGTGAACAGGAGCCGCTCGTCGCCGAGATCGATCGTGTAGTCCAGATCCGCCTGGTAGGCACGCGCGAAATCCTTGTCGAGGTCCTTGATGGGGATCACAGTGAGGGAATCTGTATAGTCGACACCGTCGATATCGAGCGAAACGGCCCCGAGGGCCACCACGTCACTCGCCGTCAGGCGGAGCATACAGCTGTTCGACCCGTGCCTTCCGCGGAGCGAGTCGGGCGCGACCTGTTCCCAGCCCTGCCCGAAGTCGGCGGTGAGCGTCATCAGGGACGGCCCCGGAGTGAGTTTGAGCATCGGGTCACCGAACATGATGTAGCGGAACACCTGTTCGATGTTGCCGTCACCGATCCGCTCGATCTCGGCCATGGTCAGCATCTCCCTGAGAAACCAGTATGCTC
Organism: Candidatus Krumholzibacteriota bacterium; assembly: GCA_030672805.1. GTDB lineage: Bacteria > Krumholzibacteriota > Krumholzibacteriia > Krumholzibacteriales > Krumholzibacteriaceae > DAOVFR01. The sequence continues at coordinate 3,330 of DAOVFR010000178.1, read as the reverse complement.
CCGTGTGCCGGTCGAGGGGCGGGATGGAATCGGTGGGCGGCCTCCTGAAGATTAAATCATGAATCCTTTCGCAGAAAGCGGAGTTGGGAGTCAGAAACTCGTATGCGGTGCTTGCATAAGTGCTTACCGCTCCGGCGCCCGGCCTGAAGAGAAGCTGCTCGGTAAAGCAGTCCCCGTTCGGTCCGTCCCACGTCCCCAACTGCAGTTCCTTCTGGACCGCGAATTCGCTGATGTGGCAGCCGAAACCCAGGAATATCGAGTAATTCCCCGTCTGGAGCCGGCTGAGATCGTCAAACATCCTGTGCGAGGCGAACGCTGCCTCCGTGGCCAGCGTGCTCCTGTTTGCATGCCCCTGGAAAGACCAGAAGAGGCATCCCTCGTTGAGCCGGGCTATGAGGTATGGTGTGTAATTCGCCCGCACGTAGTCGTGAGCTTTCTTGTAGACGTCAGGGCCCTGTTCCTGGTTGTTCGGATGAATATTGTCCGTCCATTCCTTCATGTAGGCCTTCTCGATATCGAACCCCCCGGGGAGCGCCTCATCGATATAGCCGGCGGTGTTTTCGAGGCTTCTCTCGAAATAAAGCTCGGACGATCTGTAACGGTAGTTGCTCTTCAGTCCGGACCACGCATCGTCGGAGAAGAGGATGACGTTCCGCCTCCATGAATCCTCGATCGATGTGTTCTCGTAATTCCGTATCTTCGTCATCATCGCCCTCAGCTCGAGTTCGCTGCCAACGGGGAAGCGGCCGATGAAGACATCGGGAAACCCGTACCACTGATTAAGTACGGGATGCTCACCCTGCGCCGGGGCGCCGGTTCGCTGCCGCGCGGAGAATCCCTCCTCGTCGATGAATGCGAACCAGTTATCGAGGGCTATCACCTCATCGCGGTATCCCTGGCCCTCGACCCTCATGCAATACGAGTAGGGAGGGATGAAATCGGTCGGGGTGTACCGGTGAATCTGCTTGTGGTCCACGTTGCCGTCACCCACGAGCAGCACGTACTCGACTCCCCAGTGATCGAACCCGTAGCGAATGAATCTTCTGATCGCTTCCTGGTGCGGCATCCCGCCGTTGCACTCGTCAAAAACATCCTCGACATCGGCGACCAGGATGCGGAAGCCCTGCTGACGCCGCCAGTCGGCATAAACGTTCAGCTCATTGGTGTTCGGGGGAAGGAATTCGGCATGCGAGATAATCAGTGTGTGGAAAGGTCCCGCCTCCCCCATCAGGCCGGAGGTTCCATCGAGGACAATCTTGCCGTTCCCGATGTGCCCCCACCCACCTTCTCCGCATATGAGAAAAGTCTGTATCGATCCCGCCTCGATATCGATGCCGAGCGTGTATCTCCCGCCGCCCGCAGCGGTGAAATCAGCCGCGGAGAGCCGTTGGTAACGCGGATGATGCGGATCGGTTATATCGAGCATCACTCCGCTGTCGACGGTGAACTCCTCGATCTCGAACCTCTTCGAACCGAGGTAGATACCGGCCTTGAATTCGATCATATCGTCGTGGGCCTCATAGAAGGACGGGTAATCGATAGAAAAATCGTTAACGACGAAGCTCCCGTCGAGATCACTCGACAGAAGAAGGCGGTTCTCCCCGTGCGTGAGCCATTCGGCAGACCTATCGTCGAATGTAAAGACGTAGGCGTCCTTGGACGTCATCCCGCGCGAACCTAGGTGCCACCTGCCCTTTGCATTTTCCAGCGATACGGAAAGGCTTCGCGGCGGATCATCCCTGTTATATCCCTGAACTCTCAGCGTCAGCGAAAAGAACTGACCGGCGTTCGTATCCGGGTAATGCACCTGGAACGGGATCGACATCTCGCCTGACTGGGGCCCCCTGAGGAAGTAAAAATCGGCAGAGCCCGGTATGCTGCTCTCGAGAAAATATGTATCCTTCCGCTCCCTGTGGCCGCCCCGGTAGGAACGCTCGTTCGTCGTCGAGTGCGGCGGCGGGGCTGGGATCTCCTCCATGAAGACCCCGGCCACACCTTCCTCGAGCCAGAAAACGTTATCATCGGTAAAGCCCGCATCCAGGTCGCCCGCCTCCGTATCATCCTTCACGCCGAGAGCATAGAAGAGGAGCAGATCGTCACCCTCGAACATCCCCTGCGGGAGGGTGCCGCCCTCGATAATGAGGATGGGGATATCGACTTCACGGACAAGGTCCGGTTCTGCCTCGTCGTGGTAGAGCTTCTTGAGGGAGAGCAACCCAATCGCCACACCGGTGCTCAAACCGGACTCGATAAGAGAATCGGCCCGGATAGCATAGAGACCCGTCTCCGGAACGAGGATCTTCAACCGCTTTCCGCCCGCATCATACGGCGCCGCAACGGCCCTTCTTGCTTCGAACGGTTTCCGGAACCGCTCCGTATCGGATGGGTTCACGAGAAGATCTTTGTACAGACGATCCCAGGCGCCGGTAGAGGGCGGCGCCGGCGCGCCCCCGGCATCCGGAAGGGACCCGCCTCCATCGATATGGACCGTGATCGAGATCGTTCGCGCCACACTGACCCCGGGACCAACGCTCCGCAGGGGATTCACGAGAACGGGAAGCACGCGCTGACGGCCCATGAACGTCGCCTCGCCCGATCCAACGACGGGAGGCAGGCCTCTCCCCTCCCATGGATCATCGGCGGGAACGTACAGCTCGGTGACGGGAATCTCCCCGTCACTTTCAATAAAACGCTCACCGGGCATCCTCGCCAGACGGATCTCCCCGATATCATCCTCGGCGAGAACACGGTACGTAACACGGATCTCACCCGCAGCCGGAACGGCGACCCGGAATGTCTTTCCGGGGACCTCGACCGCTCCCGGGGGTGAAAACGACCCGAAGCCGGGAATGAGAACACGAACCATCCCGTCACCGGCGGGCGCAATCCGGGGAGGGGGAACCTCGACTTCAAAGGTTATCGTTGCCGGGCCCGATGAAAGAAGCCGCGCTTCCTTCGACAGGGCGCTCCCGCCTGGAAGCAACGCACAAAGAACCGCGATAGTACCGTACAGAATGATCCGTCCGAGATCTCCATGCCGGTTCAAGACGATCGTTCCTTTCTGTAGGGGTGTACATCAGGGTTCAAGGGGCGGTAAATACCGGAATCCGTGCTGCCATGATACTAAGCAATTCGGGATCACAATACAAGGTAAAAAACATGTCCCGATGATACCATAACTTCCATACTTCAAAACGGATTACACCGCTCGTGGGCCGTGCCGCGCAGTGCATGCTCTTCAACAAAGGAAAGGGGGCTCCCATGCATGGGAGCCCCCTCCAATTGCTGGACTACGACTCCGTAGTCTCTCCGGTCGCTATCAAATGCTAC
>DAOVFR010000305.1 GCA_030672805.1 Candidatus Krumholzibacteriota bacterium | reverse complement strand
AGGCCTGTTCCTCTGCGTGGTCCCGTCCCTATCTTGTCTCCAGTTCGGTAATCCTGGCCTCGAGCCGCTCGATCATTTCCTGCTGCTCCTTTATCGCCTGCACGAGGATCGGTATGAGTTCGGTGTAGTTGATCGCCTTGTAGCCGAACGATTGCCCCCGCTCCTCTCCCCGCAGGGACGGCCTGGCGGGGTGGACGAGATCACCCACCAGCTCGGGGAAGACCCTCTCCACTTCCTGGGCCACAAGCCCGTAATGCTCGCCGCGCGGCAGCGCGATCTCCCCGTTCGCCGCAAATGCCTTGTACCGGTACATCATCGGTTCGAGCCGCAGGACCCTGTCGAGCGTACCCCGGCAGGGCTGCAGGTTGGTCTTCAGCTTGAGGTCTGACGGCTTGTAGAGCGAGCCGGTGTACACGAGGTTGCCGTCGAAGTACCCGGCATAGATTGAATCGGACGCTAAAAAAGTCGTACCGAACACGCCTACCTTTGATCCTACAGGCGTTCCCGTGGCTTCTCCGTATACCCCGTACGCATCACCGTCATTTTTTTCCGCATGCCCGTAGATGCCGACATTGGCGGATCCGTCACCGAAGGCCTCGCCGACGACGCCGAGGTTGTTCCCGGTCGTCTGTCCATCGGCCGTGGCCCATACGCCGTACCGGAATTCGAAGCCTGCGGTCGAGCCGAACGCCCTTGCGTGCAATCCATAGATATACCGGTCATGGTTGCCGCCGTTCCCGGTCGCCACGAGCCCCTTATGCCCACCCATGAAGTCGCCGCCGATCCCGTAGCCGTCAGCCGGCCGCGACTGGCCGTAGACTGCCGTGGCATCGTACAATCCGCCGCCGAGGTACATCGCCCTCAGGGCCTGCGTGGTGTCCGACTGGTGCGTCGAGGCGACGATTGCCGAGCGCGGCTCATCCGAATCGACCCGCAGCCTCGCGTTGGGATTCGGGGTGCCGATGCCGAGGTGTCTGTCGATGCTGTTCCAGAACAGCCAGTCGTCGCCCGAGATGCTCGACACATCGTCCCAGAATGCGACCTGTCCTGCCGCGCCGGTGCCCGAGATATTCCCGCTTCCAGTCGCGGATATGATGATATTGCCCGACATCGGATCGACGGTGATGTTGGATCCCGCGACGATGTTCACATCGTCGGCAAAACCGTTCAGGCTTCTCACGACCTGCCCGTCGGCGATCTTTTCACCCGTGACCGCCCCCGTGACGAGCTTCGCGGATGTGACGGTGCTGTCCTGGATGTTCCGCGCGTTGAAGGCGTATGCGGACGAGGTAAGCTGGATTCTCGGGGCGAGCTCTTCCCCGCCCTCGACAGAGATGCCGAGCCAGTAGAAATTGTCGAAAGGGATGTCGAGCGGGGTGATTGCCCCAAGCGCTGCGTTGAAGATGCCCTTGCTCGCCGTGACCGCCTGGATCTCCTCCCAGATCGCCGTGCCCCCGGCGTCCACGGTGTAGATCCTGAACGTCAGCGAATACACGCCGTCGGAAACCGCCTGCCCACCGGCGTCGGTCAATACGCCCTGGTAATTCATGAAGGGCGGCACCTGGGCAAGCGCCGCGGCCTGGAGAAGAACGAGAATTATGATACAGGCAACAAGGGAATGTTTCATGACGATACCTCCCGGTTTCCGGAGAAATGCCTTTACAAATTGGATGTTCGGTCTCGATGCCGGCATAACGCCCCCCACCATATAGCATGGGAGGAATTTATGCAACGAAGCGGGTTATCTCAAAAGGACCATTTTCCTGGTGTCGCCGAACTTGCCGGCTGTGAGCCGGTAGAAGTAGACGCCGCTCGCAACCGCCCTCCCGTGCCCATCCGTGCCGTTCCAGGCCTCCTCGTAGGCGCCGGCGGGGCGGATCTCGTCGACCAGCGTCCGTACGAGGCGCCCTGCCGCGTCGTAGACCCTGAGCGAGACAGCGGCCCTTTCCCTGATGCCGAATGCGATCACCGTCGCCGGGTTGAACGGGTTTGGACGGTTCTGGTCCAGTGTGAAGTCGATCGGCGGGATCCGGCTCGTCCCCGGGTCCAGAAGAACGGTCCGGCATCCGCCGAGGGTGCAGTCGATCCTGTACCGGTACCCTTCGCCGGGTCTGCACGATGTGTCCGTGAACGAGAAGGACATGCCGTTCCTCGTGATCTTGGGCTCGTCGAGCCGGGCGAAGCGGCCGCCGCTCCCCGGGGCCCGGAGAACGTCAAAGACCGCGCCCTCGTTGGTCCCGGAAAGGGTCCACGTGATAACGGTGGCGGAGTTGTCAACGCGGGCCGACCATCCCTGGAGCAGTGTCGCCACCAGATCGCCGTTGCCTGCGATCCTCATCGCGTAGATATCCCTGTTGCTTAAACCCGCTCGCTCGTCCTGCCAGGCGATGATCGCGCCTCCCGTGCCGTCGGTCGCGATCACGGTATTCGTCTGGTTGTTGACCGCGGTGCAGATCGAATCACCGTTCGCCGTCCAGAGGCACGTCCCCGTC
>DAOVFR010000267.1 GCA_030672805.1 Candidatus Krumholzibacteriota bacterium | reverse complement strand
AAAACCGGGCGGTCGCTACACGCAACGGGAAAGAGGGAACCGAAATGTCGCGCGTTTCAAGGAATCTGATAGCAGGTTTGCTTATGACCTCGGGTGCGGCGCTCATTGCGACGCCCGCGCTGGCGAACGACTCCATGCAGGTGGGCAACGCCACCATCACGGTAGGCGGCGGCATCGCCCGGATGACCGGACACCGCGACAGCCAGAATCGTAACGGCCGCGACAACGGCGAGCACCGGCCATTGCCGGCCCGGTGCATGATGGAAATCGAACGTTCTCATCGGCATCACCTCCATCGGAAACAGGTGAAGCCTCCCAACATCCGCCGCCGGGAGGCTCCCATCACTATCATCCGGATCATGCTTCGGAGTACGGTTCGCTTACTCGTACTCCTTTTGTTCCTTGATGAGCCTGGCACGCGCTTTGAGTGTCTCCTGCCTGCCGATCTGTTCCTTCGCCGGCCTGGACCAGACGGGATCATTGTACGAGACAACCTTCCGGAATTTCTCTATAGCGGCATCGAACTGTTCCATCTTTGACAGCGCCTCACCCCACTGGTAGTACAGGAAAGCTTCCCTGCCATCTCCGACATCGAGGCCTTTCTTCGCGGTCTGCGCGGCCTCGCTGTACTGTTTACACTCGTTGTAGATCTTTGAAAGGAGCGCGTACGTAAACGCGTCACCCGCGCCTCCCTCGACCGCCTTCCGGAACTCCGTGATCGCATCCGCCTTGCGTCCGTCCTGCGAGTAGGCGAAACCGAGCCGCTGGTGGTATGCCGCGATATCGGGATACTGGGCGATCAGCTCCTCGTAGTAGGGAATCGCCTTCCCGTATTTCTTGTCGTTGAAAAAGGCCGAGGCCAGCTGCAGTTTGTACCTGTAGTTATCGGGCGCCGCATCGACGGCCCTCATCAGGTATTCCATCTCCTTCCGCTTGTCGTTCTTCTTCTCGTACAGCATGGAGAGAGTACCGAGTGTCTGGGCGTTGAGCGAATCACGCTCGAGCGACGACTCGTAGTACCGTATCGCATCATCAATATTACCCTTCTGCTGGGAGATGAAGCCCAGGTTCAGGTTTCCGACCGGATCCGCCGGATCTTTCTGGACGAGCTTCTCGTACCACACAACAGCATTGTCCCAGTCCTCGAGACGGAGATAGCTGTATCCGACGGACGAAATCAGGGCCTCGCTGTCGGGTTCGAGCTCGGACGCCATTTTGAATGCCTCGATCGCTGCTTCGAAGTTCTGCACCTTCGAATAGGTCTTGCCGAGATCCGACCAGGCGGAAAGATAGTTCGGCTTCATCGAAACGGCCCTCTTCAGCTGAAGAATCGCCTCATCAAAATTACCCGCCGAAAGAAACTGCTGAGCGGACTGGTAGGCTATCTCGGCGTGGGTGAGTTCTTTTTTGAATCCCTTATCGTCCCGGATCTCGGCCTTTTCCCCTCCCGTATCGATGGCGGTCTCCCCACCACCGCCCACGGCACAGCCGAGGCAGGCTGCCGAAAAAACGATCAGATAAAACAAGGCTAATCTTCTCACAGCTTTTTCCTTTCTCCGAAACAGGTTGATTCCTTCGTACTATGCTCGTTACATCCCAAAAAAAATCTAGGCAACTTATGTGGTGGTGTCAAGTGTCAAGTGTCCGTCATCTCGCGGGCTTCCAGTCCCCCGGCGTATTCGTCGCGTTCAGGGCTTTCTGAAGCAGAACAATGTTCTCGCGGGCTTTCATGGCAAGATACCCCTCACCCTCGAGGTCGATCACGCGTTCCCACTCCCGCATCGCTTCTCTGAACATGTTGCTCTCCCAGAAAAAGATAGCAAGGTAAAAATGAGCCTGGGGACTGCCGGGATCGATCTCCATCGCCCTCCTGAGGTACCCCCATGCCGTCTCGTAATCCTTGATCTGGAAGCGAATAAAACCGGCATGTGCGAAAGCAAGAAGATCATCCGGATCGACTGCGAGCGCCCGTTCGAATATCGCCAGGGCTTCGGCGAGCTTTCCCTGCTCGTCATATAGAACACCCAGGTTGACGTATGCCTTGGACAGTTTCCGGTCGGCCCGGATGGCGCTGCGGTAGTAGACCTCTGCTGAATCGTACTGCGAATTCTCGTGAAACGTGACACCGAGCTGAAAGTAGACTTCAGGATCGCGACCCCCCGATTCGAGAAGGTAACGCAGGTACGCGACGCGCGGCTCCAGCCCGAGACCCTCGATCTGCTGGCTCAGCGGAATTTCCCTCTCCTGTGCCGCCGGACACGCCCACACGCCGATAACGCCGGCAAGCGCAATGATCGCGCACGGCAAAACGACAATATACCTCACTGGAGCCATTCTCTGCACCCTACCGCCGGCCTTCCTTCCTGCGCGACCATGTCTCGGAAGCGCTCACACCGATCCCGAAACGTACCATCTTTTCGTCGAGGAGATTATCGCCGGCCGAGCCGATCTGCCCGAATTCGGCGGAAACGTCGATGCTGCCGGGTCCCCCGGGCATCCGGAATCCCGTGCCGATCGTGACGAACCGCGCGATGACTTCGTTGCCCCGAGGAAACTCGAGGTGCCACCGGTTCTCGTAGAAACCGAGCCTGAGGGGTATACGCGAGAAAAATCCGCCCTTCGGCGCACGACGCCGCTCGATCCCCAGCGCAATCAGTCTTTCATCTCCGAGCGAGCCTTCGAGCTGCCTGAATCCCGCCGGATCGGGCGCCGCCCTGCCCCAGTAGCTCCCCGACAGCCACCATCGGTCAGTCAGCCCGACCGCGATACCTGCGCCGAACGCCTCGGGAAGGGAAAATTCCCATGCCGCGGTCGAGTCCAGATCCTCGCGGGTGTACGAGAATTCCTCGTTGACGTTGTAATCCACCCGATCGTCGAAGCAGGCGCCGATGCAAACGCGCGGGACCGGGGTTACAAGAACCGACGCCGACCACGACGTCCCGGTGAATACACGGTTCCGCCCGGACCTCACCGGTTCGAAATCAGGGTCATGGAATTCGATCGTCACGTCATCCTTGATTGACCCCCGCTCGAGCTGCAGCTCGCCGGCAACGCTGATGTACCGGTTGATCCGCCAGGCGGCGGTCAGCGGCACGGTGAACAACGAACCTCTCCTCTTGTAGATCTCGTAGTAAAGCGGGATGTCCTTGGGTTTTCGCTCGAACGAGCTCTCTCCCCAACCCTCGAACCGCGTCCGGTACCCAACGCCGAGCACGAGTCCCTTTCTTACCGGTGCGGCCACCATGACCGTCGGAAGCTGAAAACGGC
>DAOVFR010000071.1 GCA_030672805.1 Candidatus Krumholzibacteriota bacterium | reverse complement strand
GGCGGTGCGAACAATAAAAAGGAACGTTTCCATCAAGACCGAATTTGCGGCTCGTCTTCCCATCTGGCCGAGCCATCCGTCACGGTAGGCTGCCAGCTCCCTCGCAACGAGCTCCTGGGCGGGCCGCCAGCCCTCCATCGTGTTTGCCAACGATTCCTCAGGCCAGAACCGGACGCTCCACCCGAAGAAGAGGAACAGGAACGATCCGACGGCGACGACGACCAGTCCGATCGCGAGAAGCTTCCCGGGGGATTTCTTTCGGAATAGAAACGCGAGCAGCGCGCAAAGCCCATAGGCAACGAGTATGTCTCCGTACCAGAGAAGATAGGCATGCATCAGTCCGATCACGATCAGCCAGAACGTCCTGCGGTAATGGATACCCGCCGAGCCCCCGCCCCTCGCTTCTATTCTCCCCGTCATCAGAACGATGCCCGCGCCGAAGAGCATCGAGAAGATAGTCATGAACTTGCTGTCGGCGAGGATATGGCTGAGGATCCAGACCCAGCGGTTGGCGCCCGCCAGGTCCCCGTACGCGGTCGGGTTGATGTAGGCGGCGCTGATCATCGAGAAACTCTGTATGTTCATGACGAGGATGCCGAGCAGTGCGAATCCGCGCAGCGCATCGATCGCCACGATACGCTCGGACGGAGCGGCAGGCAGGTTCACCGAAATTGTATTTTCCATGATCACCACTGGATATACGAAAAACCCGGTTCATGCTTCACGTGCCGGAACCGCCGCATCCTAGCAGGTCCCCCGGCCGGCGGTCAAGCTCGCGGCAGAGGGTCTCGAGCGTCGAGAATCGGATTGCCCGCGCCTTGTTCCGCTTGAGGATCGAACGGTTCCACTGTCACCGCCTGCACGGCTTGAGACCGAGGCCGAGAAGCACCGCGGCGGAATGGGCGAGCAGGAGCACCACGACGGGGTACACCTCGTAGAAGGCCCTCCATTCGTCGTAAAAACCGAACAGGACCGTGAAGGAGGCAAGGGGAACGAACATCCAGAGGGCGTCCCTTAGAAAGGACGGCTTATCGCGCCATCGATGGAAAACGAGCAGCACAACGGCGACACACACGAGAAAAACCGGGATGGGGTACGGTTCGAGCGCCCTGATGTTATGGTCGAGGAAGTGGAACTCGACCACGCCTCCCGGGTTGCCCCTGTACAGGAATTCCACGACGGCCCTGACCGCCATGTATATCCCGGCCTGAGCGGCGAGCAGCCGCCTGAACAGCCTTCTCTCCATGCGCTCACTGCTGAAAAAGTGGATGGCGAAGACCATCGTGAGCAGAACCGCTGTCTCCTTGTTCAGGCAGGCCGCGAGGAAAACGAGGATGAACGGACGCCACCTTCGCCTGACCATCAGTCCGAGCCCGAGCGTGAAGAGAAGCAGCACTGCCGGATCGTATACATAGTTGCAGTACCTGAAGAACGACTGGACGCCGAGGAGCGCAACTATCGTCGTCACCTCGAGGAAACGGGATGACGCGGAGTAGACACCGTTAAAGAGGTACCTGAACGCGAATGCAAAGCCGGCGAACGAGAGATACATAAGGACAAGGATGACAACGAACTCGAAAGCGTATTCGAGCTCCCATTTCCGCTTCTCGAAGACCCTCCGGACAAAGCCGTTTCCGGCCAGCGTCTCGTCCAACGATTCTCTCGCCCGTTCGGGAACAGCGGCCGTGACCGCGCGCGTGACGCCCGGCAGAAGCACCCGGCAGACGAACGGCCTGTGCGCCCGCCCGTAGATCATATCCGGAACATTCGAGCGGTTGTAATGGTTGATCCCCGGCTCACGGAGGAATATATAGAACACGGCTGCCGCGAGCACAAGGTACAGTATCACCATTCGGTACGATATCCCGTGCAATCTTCCTCCTCACCTTGCGTCAGACCGCCGGGGTGACGTCCCCTGCCGAAGTGTACGGCATTTACGCTGCTGCGGCAATCCCGCCTTGCGCCTCCGTGCCGGGTCACCGCCCGTTCCTTCGACTCGCCCCGGCCGGAGCCGGTCCGGTGGTTGAGCTGCGATCATGTCTTCTGCTCTTTCTTGCGAGCGGCGGGAAAGAGGATATTGTTGAGGATGAGCCGGTAGCCCGGCGAGTGTGGGTACATGCCGAGATCGGTCGGCGGGTCGCCGACGAGATGCCGGTAATCCTCGGGGTCATGTCCACCGAGGAAGGTGAATGTTCCCTTTCCGAAGTTTCCGTGTATGTAACGGATCTCGTCCGCCCCCACGACCTCGCCCATCACGATGACCTTCTTCTTCAGCAGGCTCCTGCGGAACGATGTGGTCTGCCCCATGAATCCCTTGACCACCGAGACATGGTTCTGCACGAGCATGGTTGGGACGGGGTCGTACTTCGCCGAGAACTCGAAGAGCCTGAAGTAGTCGCGCTCCTCTCCCCGTTTCGCGGCGGCGGCCGTCATGTCTATATCGGAGAACTCGTAGACGAGCGGGTCCAGGATGAGGCGGAAGTTCTCGAATGCGAAGCACCGGCTGAAGTCGAGCCTCTCCCGGCACTTCGGGGTCACGCCATCGTGGTCGAATTCGCGCGGGACAATGTCTGTGCCGCGTGCCGCGAGTGCTATGTCGATCGTGTCGCATGCGGAGCACATGGCGAAGAGGAAGCCGCCGGCGCGTACGTATTCCCTGATCGCGGCGGCAACCGCCTTCTTCTCGTCCGAGACCTTCGAGAACCCGAGCGCAGCCGCTATCTTCTCGAAGAGGATCTGCTGCTTGATGTACCATTCAACGTTCCGGTAGCCCGCGTAAAACTTCCCGTACTGGCCGGTGAAATCCTCGTGATGCAGGTGGAGCCAGTCGAAGCGGCCGAGCTCGCCGCGCAGCACCTCTGCATCGTAGACGATGGTGTACGGGATATCGGCATAGTCGAGCGCCATCATTACCGCATCATCCCACGGCTGCTTGTTCGGCGGTGCGTAGATCGCGACCTTCGGCGCCTTCTCCAGGAGGATCACCTCCATGTTCCCCTGCTCGATCCCGGCGAGAATACGCGAGATATCCGGCCCCGTTATACGCTCGACTCTAACGTTTCTCGCCTGCGCCTCGAGCGTGATGCCGGGCCTGTCGGGGAGCAGGAACGAGCCGCCCCTGTAATTGAGCAGCCACCTGACGTTCTCCCCCTGGCCGAGAACGTGGAATGCAAGGCCGTATGCCTTGAGATGGTTCGTCTGCGAGAGATCCATCGGAACGAGGACGGCGCCGTGGGCCGCACGTCCGCAGCAGAGCATTACGGCAAGCAGCGTGATGCCGGTGATAAACTTTGTCCGTCTCAATGCTTCCCCCCATCATCTGAGGACCCGTCGATTCTCTTTCTCAGGGCTATGTATCGATTCCTCACCCGCTCGAGAAACGGATCCCGCGGGTACCGCTCGAGTATCTCCCCGTACCGTCTCGCCGCCTCGGCGGGCCGGTCCAGCTCGGCCAGCTCCGCCGCCCGCTCGAGCGCCCTGGGCGCCAGATCGTGCAGCGGGTACGCCTCCGCTATATCGATGAACTCCCGCCCGGCCGACTCACCAAGTCCCAAACCGGCGGAGAGCTCCGCCCTCTTGAAACGCGCACGCGGCACCAGGACCGACCGGGGAAAGCGCATCCTGAGTCCGTCCAGCGAATCGACGGCGGCATGCGTGTTGCCCGCTGCTTCCTCGAGAAGCGCGGCCCGGTATAGATCGAGCGGTTCCGCGCCTTCGAGCAGGGCTTTCCTTGTCATCATCGCAGTCTCGAGCGCGTTATTCGCCCACGCGCTCCATGCGTGCCGTTCGGCAAACTCCGAAAGCTCCTTGACCGCCTTCTCATAGTTACCGAAATAGAAATTGACCTGCCCGGAACCGTACCTGGCCAGTGCCGCCAGAACCGTATCGTCGGCCGCGGCAAGAGCATCGAGATGCTTTGCCGCCTCCTCCCACCCGCAAGACGCGATCAGCGCCCTCAGCCTGAGTTCCTCCACGCGCCGGATCATATCCGTGCCCTGGAAACGGACGCCCCGGAGCGTTTCGAGAGCCCTTTCCGGCCTGTGCATGTCATCCATCAGGATAACCGCCTTGACGTACGAGGCCTTTGCCCGGAACGGCACGCCCCACGGGTGCCGCTTAACGCTGTCCGCGAACTGGACGGCCCTCTCGAGCAGCGAATGGTCCGGGGGACCCGCCGCACCCCACGCGAGCCGCCTGGCCTGTAAAGCCATCATGAGGAGGACCCCCGGGGCCGAGTTCGACGTCCCGTACCGCTCCCAGTAACCATCGAGCGACTGTAGGAAAAAGCGCTCGAACGCCTCGTCGCCACTCCTGTGCTTCATCCCGGAAAGTCGGTTGACAAACTCGTAGAGCTCCCTCTCCCCGGGAGGTTCGCCGCCCTTTCCATCACGGTACGCTGATGCTTCATCGTACGCGCTCGCCTCGACCATCAGGAGCGAGGCAAGCATCCGGAACAGGGAGCGGTGCTGTTTCCCGGCGTGCAGCATAACAGAATCGATCTCCGCCAGGTATTCGACCGGGGCGCCGTTGTCCCTGAAAATATCGAAGATGACCCCAGCCTGGCCGATGCCCGGATCCTTCGTCCGGGCAAGGAAGAACAGCCCCTCGCGGAATGCCGCCCTTTCCCGGCCCAGGATGCGCTCGAGTTTTACGATCTCCATCGTGTAGCGGCCGAAGTGCTTCTCGAATCTCCGCCCCCTGCGCAGCACATCGAGGGCCTCCTCGTACAGACCGGCCTCTTTCTCGAGCCTTGCGATCAGGCCGTAGTAACCGGCGTAATTCACATCGTCCCTGAGAATGCGGTTCCAGACCTCGATCGCCTTATCCTTCTGCCCCAGGTCGAGATACGCATGGCCCAGGTTCCTGATGAACGTGAAGCTATCCGGATTTCTTAGAAGCATGTTCTCGAGTAACCGCCTGGCATCGTTCGGCCTTCCCGCTCTCAGGTAGGAAGTGGAGAGCAGTTCGGCGGCGGCGGCGATCTCCGGGTATTTCTCGAGGAGTCTCTCCAGTATGACTATCGCCTCACCGAATCGCCTGTCCCGCACGAGACGGCTCGCACGGTCGAGCTCCATCCTGGTGTTGCGCTTTCGTTCCCCGCTCCTCCCCCGTGATCCATCATGCTGAGGAGAAACAGGGCGGCCGGGCCTCCCGGAACCGCCGGCCGGGGTCAGCTGCGGGAGCACGACCCGGTCGAGGCCTCTGCCATGAACCGGCACGGCCGCTATCGGCCCCACACCGCCCGCGGAATGGACGATCACGGCACAGCACACCGAGCATATCGCGATAACGCGCATACTACCGCTCCCTGACCCTCTTCGACAGCGCCCTGAAGTACCTTCGTATCAATTCCTCGTACTCGGCGGGGCCTCTCTCCTGCATCCCGCGCCTGATCATCTCGAGCAGGATCTCGGCCTCGCCTGGTTGCCGGCCGAGCGGACCGGGCGCCAGGGCCCGGTACTCGCCGGCGGTCGTGCTCGCCCGCTCCCGCTTGTAGTCTCGCCGCTGCAGCGACCGCTGCGACTCGAGCATGCGGCTCAGGATCCGTTCCTCCCTGTCGAGAAGCTCCCCGTCGAGCTCACCCCGCCCGAGCCGCTCCGCGATACCCTCCATCTCGCCGGCGAGGTCGTCGAGCCTGCCGAGCTGCCTCCGTGCACCCCGGCTCTCTTCCGTTATCTGTTCCATGAGATCCCGCATCTCCCGCTGCTCGGCAGCGATGCGTGACATTGCAGCACGCTCCTCCATCGACCACCTGCCCGTATTTCCCTGTTCGAAGAGCTCGCGGAGCTGCCGGTCGATCGACTGCTGCCGATTGAACATCGACTGCATCATGCCCTGCGTTCCCGCCGAGCCCCCTCCGGCAGACTGGCTGGAGCGTAGAATCTCGATCACCGCGAGGTTCAGCTCGCGGTAAACCGATTCGGCCAACTTCGCTGCCCTGCTGAAACGCTCTTCCTCCATCTCCTGGAGCGATGCCTCCATGAAGCTCAAGCCCGCACCGAGATGAAGAAACACACCGTCGGAAACACTCATTGTCTTCCTCGCCAGGTTGTACAGCTCCACCGCGAGACTCCGCGCGGCGCTTTTCAGTTCGAGCTGCCGGGAGATGAGTTCTTTTCGCGAGCCCGCGGCCACGCCGCCCCTGATCCCGGGCACGATCGCCTCCTCGAGCCTGGAAACCTCCAGCATATCGCGAGCCGCACGCTCGAGTCGTTCGGCCATCTCCTTGCCGAGCGGGATCGACATCGAGCTCATGCAGCTCCCGAGCTCAGTGTAGAGTTTCAGCATCTTGTTGATCGCCCCGTCCTGCGTGCACCGGGACTGCTGCCTTTCCCCTCCCTGGAGCTCCCGGGCCGCCTGGCGCATCATCTCGTCGAGATCGCTCTTCTCGATGTCCCCGGCGACTTTCTCCATCTCGGCGGCGAGAATACTATCGTGGTCCTCGGAGGCGAAGTCGGAGAAATCCTCCTCGAAGCGTTCGAACTCGTCCCCAAGCTGTTCCTGCTGACGTGAAAGCTCCCCCTCGTCGCCCGTGGCCGACGAGTCCCTCAATCCCCGCTGCTCCTCGAGCATCCCTTCCATGCGGCGGACGATTTCTTCCATCTTTTCCTCTTTCAGGATCCGCTTGAGAAGCTCGATCGCCCGGTCGAGTTTCTCGACGAGCCCTTCCGCGGCGAGCTCCATCTCGTCCATAGCCCGGACGATCTCCTCTTCGGGAACCTCGCCGAGCATCCTGTTGAACTTTTCGATCGCCTCGCGCATCTCCTCGCTTTCGATCCGCCTGAGAAGGTCATGGATCTCTTCCATCTTTCTGCCGATTTCCTGCGTCGTCATACTGTTGCGCTCGAGCTTCTCGAGTGTCCGGTCGAGCTCCCCGGCAGTCTGAGCGATCTTTTCCCGAAGCTCCCGCTGCCGCTCGAGTATCTCCCTGCCCTCGCGGCGGCGTCCCCAGTCGAGCAACCCGTCCGCCTTGAAGTCGTCGGAAAGTTTTTCCAGGCGTTCCTTTATCTCTTTTCCGCGCTCCACGATACCGTCCAGCTCGTCGCGCCGGAACGTCTCCACGTCGTGGATCTCGGCGTAGATCTCCGACAGGGACGGCACGAGGAGGCGCCTCGTTTCGGTTCGGGCGTATCCACCCGCCGGGTTGCCGTCGCGCGCCTCGAGGTAGAATGCGATCCGATCGCCGGGACGGACATGTACGTTCTCAAGCGACCAGTGATAGACCTGCTCGATTTCACGGGCGTCCGTCCCGGGATCGATGGACAGGACCGTGGTTCGAAATCGTTCGTCCTTCCCCTCCCTCATGTACCTGAGCCCGACACCCAGAACACCGTAGTCATCAGAGGCCCTGAACATAAGTTCCGTAACGAGCGAGCGGGGAAGCAGCGACTCGTCACCGGGGGCAAAAATCTCTATGGAGGGCGGGTGATCGGAAACGGCGACGACGGGATATCCCACGGGGCGCTCGTTCGTCAGCCCATCCCCGTCGGTGACCTCGATTGTGAACGTGTCATCCCGCGTGATGGTGAACCCGGCTTGAAAGCCCTTGCCGTCGGCCCCGAGATCGACGTCCGCCCCGGTGCGGAAAGCCAGCCTTCCACTCGAGATCTCCTTGCTCGTTTCCCCCGAGAGCTCGACCCTCGTGCCGGCGACGGCCGCGATCCTGCCGGCGAGCGTGCCGAGTGTCACGGGCTCCGCGCCGGTATACGCCGGGTACGTGAGAAGGACCTTCACCCTGTTTATCACGGGACGGTGGATAACATCTATCCGGTGCTGTTCTGTTCTCTCGCCTCCCGCCTCGTAGTAATAGACAAGATCCTCCGTCACATCGACGATGCGATGGCGGTAAAAGAAGTGGTCGGTTCCACCGATACCGATTGTGTCGGGCATGATGGGTATCCGTTTCCATACACCGGGGATCGAGCTTGCCCTGAGCGCCACCTCCCCTTCGGCGGAACCGAACTTGACCGCTTCCGCGGTGGCGGATCCGCCTGCTAGAATCGAGACATCGCCCGATGTGACGGCAAGGCTGAAGCCCCTCGGGCTTCGGAACGATAGCGCCGGGTCCATGAGCGCCGCGAACACGCGCGAGGCATCGTGCCAGGCAAGCATCACCTGGACGAGGAGAACGAGGCCCGCAAGAAGGCCCGCCGCGGTCCATGCCGGTCCCCCCGTCCCCGCGAAGAGCTTCTTGCGGTCGAGCCGCCCGAGTTCGTCCCGGGCACGCCTGGCCGTTTCCGTCATGAGAAACTGCGAATAGGCCTCGTGCCGCTCGTCACGGCGGGAAAACTCGAGTGCGGAAACATAGAAGGTGTCTCGCCCCGTTACCCGTCCGATCATTCCGGCGGTCCACCGATCATCCCGCAGGGGGAAAACGCCCCGGAACACCCCAAGGACAAGTGCAACGGCAATACCCGACCAGAAAACGATAAAGGAGATGATGGGAAGGCACCGCCACCCCGGTGATAACGCCTGGAGCAGGATAAGAAAAGACAGGATGGCTACCGCGCACGCCGCGAGCACGGAGATTGCTCTCATGGCAAGACGTCCCCTTCTCGCAGCCGTGAAACGCTCCAGTGCGTCGCTGAAATCCTTTTCGGGCCTCCCCTGCAACATCCGTCTCCCTCCCGCGGGGCCGGGGGCGCTCACCGCGTCATCGCGTAGTAGAGAACGTTGACCGCCATGCGGATCGCCTGCTCTCGTTTCTCCGCCGGGTCGTTGTGGATGTCCGGATCCTCGAGACCGTCCCCGATATCGCTCTCGTACGTATAGAAGATCACGAGCCGGTTATCATGAAACAGCCCCCAGCCCTGCGGCGGCTTGCCGTCGTGCTCGTGGATCTTCGGCGGGCCGTCCATCTCGTAAAAGCAGCGATAGATCGTGTGATCGAGCGGCAGCAGGACAAGCTCACGCTCGGGGAAAAGTTCGCGGACCATCCTCCTGAAGGACCGGTCCATTCCATAGTTATCATCGGCATACAGAAATCCCCCTCCCGCCAGGTGGCGCCGGAGAGCGACGAGTTCCTCGCTTGCCAGGCCTATGTTACCGTGCCCCGTCATGTAGAGGAAAGGATACGAGGAGAGCGCCGGGTCACACAGCTCGACGACCTTCTCCGTTCCCGCGGTTGGGATGCCGGTCCGCCGGTTGAACTCATCGAGCAGGTTCGGAAGCGACGATGGATCGCTGTACCAGTCGCCACCCCCCCCGTACTTGATTCTCGCCACGCGGATTCGCAGGTTCTCGAGCTCTTTCGATACCTCTTTTCGAACCTCTGCGCCCGGCTCTTGTCCCCGCCCTGGCACAACCTGCCCGCGTGCATCGGCGGCGTAAAGGGCGGTGAGTGCACACATGGCCAGATACAATATTGTGTATCGCTTCATGATTGGCGTCTTTTCGTCCCGGGTGTCCAATACCGTTTCTTCCCGCGCCAGCGAAGGCGCCCGGACTGAAGCGGGAACCGGCTCTATGAACCGCGTGTACCGGCCTGATTCCGGCCGGCCCGTTTCAGTCTTACAACAGCTTCTACACCGGGGCCGCCGGCCCGGTTCCTCAACGATATCTCACCGTCCATTTCGTGCGCGAGGCTCTGCGAGATCGCCAGTCCGAGGCCCGTCCCGGTCGTCTTCGTCGAGAAGTAGGGCTCGAAGAGTTTTTCCCTCATCTCGGACGGGAGACCGGAACCCGTATCGAGTATCACGATCTCAATATCCCCGCCCGACGGGCGGTACGAGACGTTGACCTCTCCACCGTCCGGCATCGCCTCGAGAGCGTTCGTCATGAGATTCACACATATCTTGCGCAGCGCCTCGCGGTCCGCCATCCCGCTGAGCCGCTCGCCGCGCTCGCAGACGATCTCCATGTT
>DAOVFR010000201.1 GCA_030672805.1 Candidatus Krumholzibacteriota bacterium | reverse complement strand
CAGTGTCACACGGGAGAGGGTGTTATCAAGATCCCCTGACATGTCAGTGTCACGGCAGGAGTGTTCTCCGGAATCATCACTATCAGAAGTGCAAGATTTTTTACCGCCGACGTCGGCGGTAAATTTCTTACCACCCATGACTTTCGGGTCGGGGACCTTTTTCATTATATACACGGGACGTACATGGTCCGTGATGCACAGCTCCGGACGATGCCTCGATACGATCATCTTCACGTTCCTGGCTGACCTGTTCCTTATCTCCGTGAGAATGCTCTCTTTGTTCTCCGTGGTGAGTATCTCCGATACGAGCGATACTGTGCTGAGATTCACTTCCGCACGGGACAGCATATCGAATACTTCGGGGAACTTTACAATGCACCGTGCGGTGCGTATCCTTCTGCCCGCCGAGGATTCTGAGTATTTTAGACGGCGTATACAGAAATCGAAGAGTGATCTGTATCCCAGGGAGAGGTACAGGCGACGCCTGTCAATTTCAGCGAGGTGAAGAAGGCCCCGCAGCATGGCGTCTCTTTCCTTCTCGTTGATCTTCTCGATCCTGCAAATCAGCTCGCTGTCGGAGAGACTTGAAAGGGGGTTTTTTCTCTCGGTTCCGTGAATCAGTTCGTTGTCGGAGATTCCCGATAGATGATCTACTCTTTCTGGCTTCATCATCCCGCACCTCCCGTTGAATGGTTGTACCGGCGACACGGCCGCTGTTCACGACGCTGAAAGAGATCAACGTCTTGAGTATTATACCATGCAATTTCGAGGGCTCTATAAAGGGCCAGGGAAGCGTGTTCACTGTGCAAGACGAGAAAAAAGCCAAAAAAGGCGAGAGATGCTCCTAAGAACGTACGAGAGCGTGTCTGAGGGCTAAGTATATATAATAACAGAGACTTCCCGAAAAAGATCCCGAAAAACGTGTCAAGGAAAAAATGAAAAAAAGAACAAAAAAATAAAAATTTTTCCCCGGGATCCTTGGGGATGGAAAACCGCGGGTGGCGCCGAGCGGGGTCCCCACCGCGCGTAGCGTAAGCGAGCACGGTGGGGTTGATCGGCGACAGGACCCGCGGTGAGGACTCACGGTGAAGAACCACGGTGAGGACCCGCGGTGAGGGACTGACTTGATCGAACGCAGTGAGGACTCACGGTGAGGACCCGCGGTGAGGACTCGCGTTGGGATCCAGCGTTGAGGACCCGCGGTGAGAGTTCCCCCCGGGTTTCTGTGGAAAGGCATCAATCGGCGAGCCCACCACTGGATTTCCGGGTAAGGTCCCGGTTCTAAAAGACTTGATTTTTAACGGGTTCTGTATTACGTTTTCCCCGATTTTTACCATTTCTCGAGATAGAGAATGCCCGGTTTTTCAAGCCTGTTCATTTCCACCGAGGGTTGTTCATGGGTAAATTGCTGTTGATAATCATCAGCGCGGTGCTGGTTAACAACTTCGTACTCACGAGGTTTCTGGGAATATGCCCGTTTCTTGGTGTCTCGCGGCATGTCAAGACTTCGGCAGGTATGAGCGGAGCCGTGCTGTTCGTCATGACGATGGCCTCGGTCGCCACGTGGCTGATATACCACCATGTCCTGACAAGGTTCGGTCTCGTCTATCTTAAGACGGTAGCGTTCATCCTGGTCATCGCCAGCCTCGTCCAGCTTGTCGAACTGGCGCTGCAGAAGCTCAGCCCGTCTCTCTACAAGGCCCTTGGTATCTACCTGCCGCTCATCACGACCAACTGCGCGGTACTTGGTGTATCCGTACTGAACATCCAGAAAGAGTACACGCTTCTCGAGACAACGATCTTCGGCGTCGGGGCGGCCCTCGGATTCGGCCTGGCGATGGTTCTCTTTTCCGGCCTGAGAGAGAGGATCGATCTCTGCGACACACCGTTATCTTTCAGGGGAACGGCCATAGGACTGATCACCGCGGGGCTGCTGTCCCTTGCGTTCATGGGTTTCACCGGGCTGGTGAAGCTTTGACCGGCCGCCGAAAAAAAAGGACCGGCAGTTATGCTTACGGCAATCATTGCACTCGCCTCCCTGGCGCTTCTTGCAAGCTTCGGGCTTGCCATGGCAGCGCGGGTTTTCGCCGTCGAGATTGATCCGAAGGTGGAGGCGATCGAGGAAGCGCTGCCCGGCGCCAACTGCGGAGTCTGTGGTCTGCCCGGCTGTGCCGAGCTGGCCAGGCATATCGCCGAAGGCACGGCCGAGGTGGATGCATGTCCGGTCGGCGGTGAGGCCGTCGCACACATGATCGCCAGTATCATGGGACAGACATTCGAGGGAGGCGGTGTGAGGAGTGTCGCGATGGTCATGTGCAATGGCGACGATGAGGTCGCCGCGAAGCGGTTCTTTTACAACGGCGTGTATGATTGCAACTCCGCCGCGCTTCTCTTCGGCGGCGACAAGGCCTGCTCGTACGGTTGTCTCGGCCAGGGTACGTGCGCAGGGGTCTGCCCGTTCGGGGCGATCGACATGCTTCCGAGCGGTCTCGCCCGGGTCAATCCCGAGAAATGTACAGGCTGCACGAAGTGTGTCAGCGCATGCCCGAAGGGTATCATCAAGATGATCCCGAGTGACAGGACGGTCCATATTCTCTGCTCATCGCATGACAAGGGCGGCAAGGTCCGCAAGTCGTGCCGGGTCGGCTGCATCGGCTGCCAGCGGTGCGTCAAGGCGGCGCCCGAGGGCGCCATCGAGATGGAAGAGAACCTGGCGGTCGTAAATTACGAGGCGGATATCCCTCATACGGTCGCCGAGTCCTGTCCGATGAACACGATAGTTATACGCGGTCCCGGTATCGTGGAGGAACTCGACACGGAAAATAAAGCCGCTGTGGAAGGTAGGGCGTAGTGGGTTCGTTTTTCGGAGGCATCCATCCACGTTATAACAAGGAACTTTCGGACAGGCAGGCGATCGAGACGATGCCCCTTCCCGGCAAGCTCATCGTCCATTTCACGCAGAATCTTGGAGCACCCCCGCGGCCCATCGTCAAAAAGGGCGACGATGTAAAGAAGGGCCAGGTGATCGCTGAACCGGGTGGTTTCGTATCGGCTCCGGTACACGCGCCGACCTCGGGGACGGTGAAATCGATCGATGTATACCCGCATCCGGCCGGAACAGACATGCCTGCCGCGGTTATCGTTCCCGACGGCAACGATGAGTGGGCCGATGGCTGCGACGTGGAGCGGGACACGAACCTGCTCGACGCCGATGCGATCAAGAACCTAATACAGGCCGGCGGCCTGGTCGGAAAGGGTGGAGCAGCATTCCCGACACATGTGAAGCTCTCACCACCGCCGGGGAAAAAAATAAATCTTCTTATAATAAACGGTGCGGAATGCGAACCGTATCTCACCGCCGATCATCGCCTGATGCTCGACAGACCGTCCGAGATCCTCGAGGGGGCGGCGCTCTTCGCGCGTGTGATCGGGGTAGACCTTATAATCGTTGCGATCGAGAGGAACAAGCCCGATGCGATCGGGAGAATGAGCGAGCATGCCGCCGGCCGTGCGGGATTCAGCATCGAGGCGATGGATGTGGTATACCCGCAGGGAGCCGAAAAGCAGCTGATCTACTCGCTCACGAAGCGGCGCGTACCGGCAGGCGGGCTGCCGATGGATGTCGGCGTGCTGGTCCAGAACGTCGGTACGGCGTATGCCGCGTACGAGGCGGTGACATTCGACAGGCCGCTCATCGAAAGGGTCGTCACCGTCACGGGAAGCGGGATAGTCCAGCCGAAGAACGTGCTGGCACGGATCGGGGCCACGTTCGAGGATCTCATCGCCTTCTGCGGCGGACTCAAAAGTGATACCGGCAAGATCATAAGCGGCGGACCGATGATGGGGGTTGCGCAGTACTCGCTCGATGCGTCCGTGACGAAGGGTACGAGCGGCATTGTACTGCTGACCAACGACGAGATTCCCCAGTTTACCGGCGATGCCTGCATACGTTGCGGCAGGTGTGTTAACGTCTGTCCGATGGGGCTGAACCCGTCGGCTCTGAGCATATTCATCGAGCGTATGATGTTCGAACGGGCCGGCGAGTACAACGTGATGGACTGCATCGAATGTGGCTGCTGTGCCTACGTCTGTCCGTCAAGGCGTCCGATGGTACATCATCTCAGGCGCGGTAAGGCCGAAGTGCGAAAGGCCGCGAAAAAGGCCGGATAGGTACTGGAGGTTTTCTTGGAAGGGAAGATGGAGGGTATGACACCGGAGGAGAAACCGGCCCGTGATTCCGAAGGCGGTCCGGCGGAGTCCGGCACCGGAGCGTCCCCGGCGGCGGATCCCAAACCGGGGTCAAAGGCCAATAAGCCCCATACTAAAAATGAAGCGGTGGGGCCGAGATTTCTCGTGAGTTCCTCTCCCCATATCCATGACGGTCAGACGGTGGGGGGCATCATGAAACTGGTCATCATTGCCCTGCTTCCCGCCACCCTCTTCTCGATATACATCTTCGGGCTCTCCGCGATGAGGGTCATCGTTATATCGGTCGCGTCTGCGGTCGTCTTCGAGATGCTCTCGCAGAGGATCATGAAGCGGCCGGTCAGGGTCAGAGATTACAGCGCGGCACTCACCGGGCTGCTGCTCGCGCTGAACCTGCCGCCGTCCTCCTCCTGGTGGATCTGCGTGGTGGGTGCGGGCGTCGCGATCCTCCTTGGC
>DAOVFR010000043.1 GCA_030672805.1 Candidatus Krumholzibacteriota bacterium | reverse complement strand
TCATCGTGTACCCGTCCCGCACGAGTACGTCTCCGGCGGATACCTCCACGAGCGGAATGGACAGTTCCTCCGCTTTTTCCCGGAGAGTTTCAGCCGAGAGGGCATCGTACCGGCTGTACACGATCTCACCGATCCTGATCCGGGATAGGATGTAGCATGCCCCCGCGCTCCAGCCACACCGTTCTATCACGAGGCAGCCTGCCCCGCTGTAACCCTTCGACCATAGTGTCCTGACGGCCATCCTCGCCGTCCACGGAGAGGTATTCCCCCGCACGATCAGGATGCCCTTGCCGATCTCGATGAATGATATGCTGCGGGGTCGATAACGTCCTCCTATATATTGTTCCCTCAGGTCTACCCCTTGAACTTTTGCGTCCTCACTGCCAGACCGAAGAATAAGGGATGCGCATATGGTGATGAACGCTGCTGTGAGCACCAAATACCTTCTGGTACATCTTCCGCCCAGAGAGGCCGAAAGCAGGAGCAGACCTGCGATGTAGAGAGCTGGATTCAGGGCGCCGCGGTATATTCCCGGATGAGGTCTGTCGGCGATTCCGGCAGGAAGTCCGCACAGCATGTCTGAAAGAAGGTTCACCGGCCAGGCCAGTACAGCTCGCACAAACGGGACGGGCACGGATATATATAAGAGCCCGAGATACAGCAGGGCTGTAAATGGATAAAGTATGATAACGTTCACGAGTGGCGCCATGAGAGATGCCCGCCCGAAGTAGAGAAGAACGAGAGGGAGTGTAAAGATCTGTACGGATACGGAGATAGCGGCGGGAATGAGAACTGCGCGTTCGACGACACATCCGAATCCTCCGTGAAATGCGGACCGGATCATCCCTGTAACGGGCATACCGATAAGAGCGATTGCCGCGACGGCGGAAAAGGAAAGTTGAAACCCCCGGCTGTACACGATCTCCGGCTCGATACAGTAGAGAATAAATGTTCCGCCCGTCAATGCATCGAGAAGGCTCGCGCGTGCCCGAACGGCTCTGGAAGCGAAGAAAAAGACATAGAGGAACAGCACGCGCACGAGAGACGGCGGAAAACGTGTCACTGCGGTGTAAAAGGCGATTATCGACAGAAGCACGAGATGCTTCCAGATACGGCTGAGACCGGCTGCAGAGAGTATCATACCAAGCGGAATTATGATTATACCGGCATGCAGACCGCTCAGGGCGAGGAAATGGGCGATGCCTAGGTATTCGTACGCGTCTCGTACGTTCCTGTCCATGCCTGAACGCTCGGCCAGAATTATCGCCTGGAGCAGGAACCTGCTTCGACCGCTCAGCGGGGGTCCCTCGAGAGATGAGGCGACAGCGAGGTGAAGCCGTTCCGCGGCCGTTACGGGGCATCCCGTATTCCCGTACACGGGTTCCGGGAAAGCTCGCATCCCGGCATGTTGCCATATAACAAGCGCGGCCGCGATGACGGCCAGCCGCGTGATACATCTCCGGGGCAGAAACTGTCCGTATGCCTGGGCCAAACCATGTTTAGGGCCGCCGTACGCGGTCCAGCGGGCGTAAGCAAGGAACGCGGCCGCGAAACAGCCGCATATCGAACATACCTGGAACGTATCGGGTTGAATGTAGAATCCGGCAACGAAAAAAACCGCCCACCACGTCATCATCCTCCACCTCCCTGCGGTGTGTCATCGGCCGCTTTTTGCACGGCCGTTCACGGTAATGGCGAATTCCGCTCCCCTACCGCTCTTTCGGACTGTAGAAACTTACCCTGTTTTTCCCCCTGTTTTTCGATTCATACAGTGCCTGGTCTGCGCGGCGGAACAATTCGAACTTGTCACTAGCACCTGCAGGATAGATGCATCCACCCACGCTGATGGTGATATTGAGCTCACTTCCGTCTCTGATTATATGACATTTCTTTTCGACGACTTCCCTGATTCGCTCGGCAGTCCTTTCCGCGTCATCCGTGCTGGCCCCCGGGAGCAGTGCGATGAATTCCTCACCTCCATATCTGAAGAGAAGGTCTATCTTTCTCAGATGAAATCTGATCGTCTGCGCGGTAAGCGTAAGCACTTCGTCTCCGACCTCGTGCCCGTATGAATCGTTGAACTTTTTAAAATCATCTATATCGATGATTAGAAAGGCAAGGCTTTTCCTGTCACGGTTCGCACGTTCTATCTCGAGAGGCATCTGTGATTCGTAGTAGTTCCTGTTATGGACCTGGGTGAGCCTGTCGATAGACACCATCTTTTCGAGTTGCTTGTTGTTCTCGAGGAGACGCACGATTCCCTGGCCGAGCATGTACAGGTTGACGAACGTGTCCCTGGCCGGTGCGGTTTCCGATGGGAGATGCAGTTCAAGCAAACCGAGGCGTTTGGAACCGGATATCAGTGGGATCAGGATAATCGATCTAGAGGCCGGATCAATGTCGAAGCAGCTCGTGGCGTAACCGGCGCCGCTCAGGCGGAAGTATGTATGCGACATCCCACTCGTCATACATGAACGGTAGAATCTGTTCGTCGAGACCGTGCTCCAGCTCGATGTCCTGATTGCGGGTCTGCCCTCCATTCCCCGTGAGAGTTCACCCTCGAGCAGCAGGAGATACCCTTTTGCCCCGTTGTAGATGTTGTCCGCCAGGGCTAGCATCTCTTCTACCCTTGTGACGATGTGTTTCGGGGAATCGTTGAGCGACAGGGACGAGATAATTCCGGCCAGTACCGACGAGAGAATTCCTGCCGGCTTCGTTCGTTCGCCGGAAATCCCCTCCCATTCCTCCGCTGACATCTCGAGTGAGATTCGTGCCGGTTTGCCCACCATGGAGTAGGAAACCGATACGATACCAAGCTCTCTCTTGACGGGATCCCTCCGGAATGATCCTCCGAGGACAAGCTCTTCCAGGGCGAGGTATGCTTCACTTATCATCCGGTCCCTGCTGTCCTCGGCCAGGGCGGCAATTATGCCCTCGACCCGTTTCGCGGACAGGAAATGCCTGGGGATCAGATTCGAGAGAAGAAACCTGTAATCCTTATGAAACCCGGGATGCATGCCTATTTACTTCCAGCACAGGGTTTTCGAAACTTCGTATTACATCTTAGATTATACAACAACCCCGGTTCTGTTTCCACAAAAAGCGCGTCCTTGCGCATCCTTGCCGCATCGTTTCCCTATTTTACAGCCTCCGGGAAACGGACTCAATCTCTTGAATTAAGAGACGATATAGGATATATTGATGCAACTTGTAAAGGATAAACCGTGCCGAGAAAACTGACGCTGATACTCTTATCTTTTTGCATGCTGGCTCATTGCGGCTGCGCATCGACCGGCGACCGGAGCGGCCGCTTTGAAGAGGCCGGCAGCACCGGGAGCAACGGTGAGGAGGAGATGTACCTTCTCTACCCCCAGCTTCTCCGGATACAGGAACGGCTGGATACCGCTAACGCCTATTATTACTTCGGCGATCTCGAATCTTCACTCCTGCTCGGGGAAGACATCATCAAGACCATACGCGAGATGGAAGCCATATCTCCCGAGACGTACGTATGCGATCATCTGGACCGGCTCGAGGACATGGCGCATTGCCTCATACAAAGCGCCTCCGACGAGAAGCTCGAGCGGGACTGGCGGATGCACATCACAGCCGTTCTCGACTCGATAGGGATGAACCACGTGGTCGAGGACGAGATCGATATAATCTACAACTGGAGAACGGAACACTGGATCAAGTATTTCGGGGGAAAGGGACGCAGGCATTTCGAGAGGTGGCTCGCACGCGCCGAGAAGTACCGGGGGATCATCGAGCCGGTTCTCGTCGAGATCGGTATCCCCAGGGATCTGCTCTACCTCGCCGTCATAGAGAGCGGTCTCAATCTGACTGCCTGCTCGAAGGTTAGAGCCGTCGGCCCGTGGCAGTTCATGGCTGGTACCGGAAGGCTATTCAAGCTGCGAATAAACTGGTGGATCGACGAGCGAAGGGACATCATCGCGTCCACTTATGCCGCAGCTTATTATTTAAAGCATCTTCACGGCATGTTCGGCAACTGGCAGCTCGCACTGGCATCATATAATTCGGGGGAATACCGTGTCGCTCACGCGATCTCACGCCAGAAAACGGACGATTACTGGAAACTGCGGCTGCCAAGCCAGACGAAATGGTTCGTTCCGAAATTCATGGCCGCGCTGGCCATCGGCAGGGAACCGGAAAAGTACGGCTTCAAGAGACCCGAGGTAACGCCTGTCGTGTTCGACGTCGTCACGATCGACCGGTCTACTGATCTTAGACTGATCGCAAAAGCTGCCGGGTGCACGTTGATGAAACTTAAAAAGCTGAACCCGTGTCTCAAGCGCTGGGCGACACCGCCGGGCATGACCATCGAGCTCAAGGTCCCGGAAGGGACAGGCAAGAAGTGTCTTGACAACCTTTCGGAAGTACCGCCGGGCAAGCGTGTTTCGTGGCACCGCCACAAGGTCGGGCGGGGCGAAGCGCTCTCCACGATCGCCTCGAAATACGAGATATCAGTTTCAGAGTTGAAAAGAATCAACGGTATCAAGAATATTCACAGGATCCGCGCCGGTACCATTCTCCTTATCCCCGTAAAAGATACAGAGGTCGCTGCAAAAACGGCAAGCGATCCTTCCTACCGGACCCCCCCAAAGCTACCCGGCAAGATCACATTGAAACGTTACAAGGCCCCTGCCGGTTACAAGAAAGTTATCTATACCGTGAAGGACAACGATACGATGAGCGAGATCGCTGAAAGGTTCAAGACGGGGCTTAGCAAGCTGCGAGCCTGGAACGGGCTGCGTTTCACGTCGATCATTCACCCGGGCGACAGGATTGTCGTATACGTGCCTCCCGGTTTCGATCTGGCCAGCCTGGATGCATCGCAGGGTGTGGATGGAAAGAACCAGGGGAAGAAACGGATCATTCATATCGTGAAGAAGGGTGAGACACTTTCCTCGATAAGCAAGCTATACAACACGAAGATTTCAGATATTCTCTCGTGGAACAACGGGGTCAGGAGAGACCTTCTCAAACCAGGCGACAATATCACGATCTGGCTGGACAGGGACTAGAGCGTGACATCTCTCGCGAGGTAATACCCCCCATCTTCGATGTTGTTTCGCGGGATGCAGCCATCACTGCGTGAACCGCAGACCAGACAGTTCGTTCCTACCCTGACACGGCCCGGTATTTTCGTTTTTCTCCCCACAAGAGTCACGCCGAAATCAAGATATGAAGGCTGAAGGGCATTCGCCGCTTTAGCATCACCCGTTCCGATCGAGGCCCTTTCGCCAACCTCGACCTTCGTATCCAGGATGGCATTCTTCACCCTTGCCAGCCTGCCTATACGGCAGTCATTAAATATAATCGAGTTCTCGACAGTTGCGCCACGTTCCACGATAACTCCGGCCGAAATGACTGAGTTCCGCACGGTGCCCCCGACCACGCACCCGTTGCAGATCAGCGATCTTTCGATAACCGCCGTTTTCTCGATGGCGAGCGGCGGACGATCATCGGCAGCGGTGAATACCGGATTGGCTTCATCTCCCAGCCTGAGCCCGGACCTGTCTGAGAGCAGATCCAGGCTTGCGGAGTAATAACTCTGGAGTGTGCCGATATCGAGCCAGTACCGTGAGAAACGGTACGCTGAAATATCGCCATTCGAGACGAGGTAAGGAATCACATGTTTCCCGAAATCTAGGTCGTCGTATATGCGCTTAAGCATCTCGATCGTTGATATGAGGAAATGCCGGTCGAAGACATAGATACCCATGGATGCGAGGTTACTCGACGCGCGTTCCGGCTTTTCCTCGAATTTCGTTATCGTGCCTTGCCGGTCGACGGTGGCAATTCCAAATTCACGGCAGAGTGATCGGGACACATTTATAACACCGACGCAGGCAGGCTTGCCCGTGCTTCGATGAAAGCGGATGAAATCCCCGTAGTCCGTTTTGTATATGTGATCGCCGGACAGGATAAGGATCAGGTCGCAATCGAGGTCCCTCAGGACAACAAGGTTCTGGTATATCGCATCGGCCGTTCCCTTGTACCAATCGGCACTCTGGTACCCTAGATGCGGGTGGAGAATATGCACCCCTCCCTTCATGCGGTCGAGGTCCCACGGTTTCCCGATTCCTATATGACGGACGAGCAACCGGGAGATATATTGTGTGAGAACATAGATCTCGTTTATCCCGGACCGGACGCAGTTCGTCAGGGTGAAATCGATGACGCGGTATTTACCCGCGAAGGGAACCGCCGGTTTTGCACGGAAACGGGTCAGCAGACTCAGCCTCTTTCCGGCTCCGCCCGCAAGAATGAATGACACCGTCCTGTTCATCGGCATTCCTTCACATTTGACCGCATGCCGACGATACCGCCTCGCGGAAGATCAACGCCGGGTGCAATACGGGCCCCTTTACCGACCAGTGTAATCGTTCTCTTGCCACGCACCGTTCCTCCTGTACGCTCCCTCCGGACACCTATTCTCGCGCCTTTACCGATCCTGACCGACTTGTCGATGATCGAGCGGGTGACGGCTGCGTCCTTGCCCACCCTTGACGAAGCGAAGATGATGCTGTCGGTTACAGCGGCGTCCCGATCGACGAATACACCTGGAAAAAGGATGCTCCGCCGCACGGCGCCCTTGACATGACAGCCTTCGGCGATGATGGAATTACGTACACTCGAATTGCGCGAAAACTTCGCCGGAGGCAGGTTCGCGCTCCTGCTGAAGATGGGCCATTCATTGCTGACAATGATCGCCCTATCCTTAAGAAGATTCATGCTCGCCGTGTAGTAGCTCGAAATGGAACCGATATCCTCCCAGTACCCGTCGAAGACGAATCCGGCCACGGATCGCTTCTCTATGAGCGGGATGACGATATCGAAAACAATGTCGACGCGGCTCGATTCCAGCAGATGGACGAGAAAATCCCTGTTGAACAGGTATATTCCGAGCGATGCGAAGCGGTAGTTCGATGATACGGGTTTTTCCATGAATGACGTGATCAATCCGTCCCGGGAGCGGCAAACCATTCCGAACCGTGATCGTTCATCGGGGCTGATCTCTTTGATTGCTATCGTGGCCGGTATTCCGCGGTCGACGTGTTCCGCTGCCATGCGGAGGTAATCCATCAGGTAGACCTGGTCACCCGATAGGACCAGCACGAGCTCTGCCCTGGAGTTTCGTATCATTTCTATGTTCTGATAGAGCGCGTCCGCCGTGCCGAGATACCATTGTGCCGCTTCCCCGTAGTGGGATGGCTGCAGTATGTGGACTCCACCGCTCTTCCTGTCGAGGTCCCACGGCTTCCCCATTCTGATGTGTTCGATCAGCGATTTGGGTGAATACTGGGCCAGGACCGCGATATCGAAGATCCCCGAATGAACGCAGTTGCTTAGACAGAAATCGATGATCCGGTAATGACCGCCGAACGGCAGAGCCGTTTTGGCACGATGCCCCGTGAGAACGGACAGTTCCTCTCCGGTACCCCCGGCAAGTATCATCGCAAGTATCTTCAATGAAAACCTGTTCACTCTACAATCAATCGCAGGAACGACCCCTGTCAGTGAGCGAGCAGCAGAGATATGCGGTGGGTCGTGTCGAATTCATCATGGTGGAGAAGCGCGTAGTCCACTCCCATTGTGACGTTCCACGGGCCGAAATCTCTCAGTATGAATCCCGCACCTGCGGTCGGGCGTCCCATGTCGAGCCCGCCCCGAAGCGCAACGAGTTCCCGGATGATCAATTCAGCGCCGAAGTGGAAATCCGAACTATTCCTGCCGATCCAGAACTGTGACATATCCTGTCTGTTCTCGAATCTGAAATCTCCGTCCACTGCGAGAAGGAGCATACTGTGCATCTCTTTCAACGGGATCGGATACGCCAGTCCGACCTTGAGTGACGGATAGATGAATTCCTTTGTTCCGGTGCTCCAGCTTATACACGTTCCCGTGGCATCCTGAAGCTTGACACCGACAATAAGATCTCTCCACAGGTCGCGTGCCAGGAAACCAACGTCGATACCGATGCCGAAACTCGACACTCCGGCGATCTGGTCGTTCCGTATAAGCTTTACGGAAGCACCCGCGGAACCCAAACGCATTACCTGGGCATATGACAGGAAGATAGCATAATCGTTTACATTCTCCATGCCGAAGTCCCTGTAGTCAAAATTGAGGAATTCATCCTGGTCTGGTTCGAAAATCTCGTCGCCGTCCGAATTGCCGATCATGCCCGGGGACATCGGAATCACGCGGATATCGCCGATTCCCATGTGTATCAAGCTTACGCCCCACCCGGATTTCCCCGGATTGAGGGGAAATGCCGCTGAGATGTAATTATAATCGATCAGGTCACCGAAGCGCTCCGAATGCATGAGGGCGATCTCCCAGGCATCCGGGGCTGCAAGGAACGAGGGAAATCCTGCCAGCCCGGCCGGGTTCCAGAATATGGCCGTCGCATCATCGGCGATCGCGGTAAATGCACCTCCCATAGCCATTGCCCGTGCACCGCCGCCAAGTGCCATGAATTCGCCGGCATACTTCCCTCCGCGAGACTCTGCTGGCAGAACCAGAATAGCAAGGCAAAGAGTCACCACGAGAAAACGCATCCTATCCTCCAGTTTTCCAGGGGATTGTACGAATGGGGCACCTTTCCATATAACATCGGGCAGGGGATTCAAAAGCATTACGATCTAACCCTATTATAACAAATCGCATATAGTGAAACAAACCAAATATTCCCCGGGCGTAACAGCCATGCGACGTTTGGAGCTTCATTCGAGTCTTAATTCCCTGAGACGCCGGTAGAGTGTCCTCTCGGATATTCCGAGCTGCCTGGCGGTCTTTCTCCGGTTACCATTGTTGGCGGCGAGTGCATACTTGATCGCCTCGAATTTGATGCTTTTCAGGTCGCGGGTTGACTTCTCCCTCTTTTCACTCACCTCTACCCACCTGCCCCACGATGGTATTTCCCTGCCCCTTTCTCCCTGCAGGATATTCAGAATCTCACGCACGTCGTTATGCAGGTGCAGAAGTGAATTAAGGATGAGCTCGCGCTCGATATCCTCCTTGCTCTTTTGGACGTGTACCGGCAGGTCCGGTATTGTTGCGCCCGCACTGCTGGCCTGGAGTCGTTTCTCGACTTCGTCAGCACGGATTATCCTGTCTTTCGCCAGGACCGTCAGGCTGTCGATCATATTGGCAAGTTCTCTGACGTTACCAGGCCAGGAATATTTTTTCAGAAGCTCTATGCCTCTCTTTTCCATGCCCTTCACCGGTTTTTTATGTTCTTTTGACGCTTTCCTGATGAGATACTCGATGAGAAGCGGGATGTCATCGACGCGGACCCTGAGTGGTGGTATCTTGACCTGGACTACCTTCATGCGGAAGTACAGGTCTTTCCTGAACGATCCCATCTCGACCGCAGATTCAAGTTCCCTGTTCGTTGCGGCTATGATCCTTACATCGGCAACAACTTTCTCGTTGCCCCCCACCCGTAGAAACTCGCCGTTCTCGATAACCCTGAGCAGCCTGACCTGCATGCTCAGCGACATCTCGCCCACTTCATCGAGGAACAGCGTGCCCTTGTCTGTTCGTTCGAAGAGTCCGATCCTACGGGAAACAGCGCCTGTAAAGGAACCCCTTTCGTGTCCAAACAACTCGCTCTCGAGCACCCCCTCGGCAAGAGCGCCACAGTTTACCGCCTCGAACGGTTTGTCCCTGCGCTTGCTCATAATGTGAATCGCCCGGGCCGTCACTTCCTTCCCCGAACCACTCTCGCCCTCGATAAGCACCGATACCTCCGTGGGAGCAACCTGGAACACGGTTTCGAGCATCTCGTTGAGTTCTTCCGATCTGCCGATGATCCCCGCCGAACTCTTGAGCTCCCTCATGGACACCATGTGCGACATCTTGACAAAGAAATCATCCTGATCCACCGGAAAGGTTACATACATATCAACACCGTCTCTCCGCTCTTTTTCAAGCGTTCGAGGCGGCAGCTCTTCGCCGAATACGACGATATCGATAAATGAGAAATTCTTCATGAAACGCTTGATTATGGTCATGTAGTTATCGAAACGCGTCGTTGAATCTATAGTGAGGATGACTCCTCCGGCGGGCTGACCGCGGTTCAGCGGTTCGGCCACGTTGCTGAACGTTCGCAGCTCTATCTGCTCTGCGCCGGCGTATTCCACGAGCAGCCGGAGTAACTTATCGTCCTGAGCGAGCGCCCATATTTCCGGTTTCATCCGAATCATAGTCAACAATGTACCCGTGGATTTATTGGATTGTCAATACGTGATTGCCGTGTGATACGGGGGATAATGAACTTCGGGCCGGTCGACCGCCTCAAGGCCCTGTGAGGTCAAGAGATTCTATGACATCTTCTATCGTGAAGGGTTTTTTGAGAAACCTGCTCGCTCCCAGCTTGAATGCTTCATCGAGCGTCTCTTCAGCCGTGACACCGCTGATTAGTATGAACACCGTATTGGGATGATCGGTCTTAAGTCGCCTCAGGGTCTCTACCCCGTCTATGCCGGGAAGGCATATATCGATAAAGGCGATATCGATCTTCCGCTCCCGGGCTATTTTGATGGCATCCTCTCCGGATCCGGCAGTCAGAACCGAGCACCCTTGATACTCGAGAAGATCTGTCATGAATTCGAGCACCGAATCGTTATCGTCGACAACGAGAACGTTCTTCATTTCGAATAACTCCTCGCCACCTTATCCGGTGGTTGCGATTTTTTTCGAATCTTCACGCTGTGCTTACGTCCGCCAACATGTTTCCTGGACGGTATGCCGCTCATGAGACGGTTGATCCGACCCTTCAATCGCAGCACAGCCTTTGTATGAATCTGGCAGACCCGCGATTCGGAGACCTTCAGGACCTTGCCTATCTCCTTCAGCGTGAGTTCCTCGTAGTAGTAGAGTGTCAGGACAAGACGCTCCTTTTCAGGTAGATTGTCGAGCGTGTCCCTGATGATATTTAAAATTTCCTTCTCCTCGAGCTGCTCGAAGGGATCGATTGCATTGGCATGGGGAAGTGAGTCGCCAATAATTGAGTACAGTCCCTCGTGGTTGGATGCAATTCCCTGGTCGAGACTTATCAGACAGGTCAGTGAAACATCATCGAGCAATTTATAGTACCCGTCGAGCGGCAACTTGAGATGTGCGGCAACCTCTGAATCGTTTGCAGGCCTTCCAAGCTTGATCTCTATATCGCTGAGGACCGATTCGAGCAATTTTGCCTTGTGACGGATCGACCGGGGAAACCAGTCCTGGCTTCGCAGTTCGTCCAGTATCGCCCCCCTGATCCGCGGAATGGCGTACGTTTCGAACTTGATCATCCGTTTAGTATCAAACTTCTCGACGGCCTGGATCAGCCCGAGAAACCCGGCGGCAAAAAGGTCATCGATCTCGATGTAGCTCGGCAGGCTGACCGCCACCCTCCCCGCCGCGTACTTGACAAGGTGGATGTACTCGATGATCAGCTTTTCCCTCGCATCCTCGCTGCCGCTATTCTTGTAGGAATCCCAGAGATCGCCGTAGTTGACGTCAGTATTTTTTCGTACATTGCTGAAATCCATACTTGCCGACCAATCGCATTTTCCATGCCACATCGCAGTAGCATATAACACATATTACGACAGTCAATTATAAGGATGCGCCCCCTTCCGTCACCTGCATACAGGTGACGGAAGGGAAATATTTTCCGTTACATCGCGGCGGCTGTGCACGCGATAACTGCTTCTCTATAAAGCTTGAGCTTGTTTCTAAGGGTTCTGACACTGATACCGAGCTTCTCCGCTGCGCGTGTTCTGTTGCTGTCGCACATTTTCAGCCGTTCCTCGATCATGAACCTCTCCGCTTCGGCGATGGTGCAGTGGCCGAAAATCTCCTCGATTCGTAATGGATGCGGGAGAGCGTTATCGTCAAACTTGAAATATTCTTCGGTGATCACTTCGTCCGTGCAGAGGATTACCGCCCTTTCGATGCAATTTTCGAGTTCCCGGATATTACCGCGCCATATACCGTTCTGAAGCCTCTTCAGAGCCGTTTTGCCCAGCGATTTCTTAGTATTTTTATTTTCACGGCAGTAGATCGATATGAAGTGTTCAGCCAGCAACGGTATATCGTCCTTCCTCTCCCGCAGGGGCGGGACATCGATGTTCACGACGTTCAAACGGTAATATAGATCTTCCCTGAATCGTTCCTCGCTGATCTCCTGCAACAGATCCTTGTTCGTGGTCGAGATGATCCTTACATCGACGGGAATCGGTTTTTTCCCGCCCAC
>DAOVFR010000225.1 GCA_030672805.1 Candidatus Krumholzibacteriota bacterium | reverse complement strand
GTTCTCGATATGGCCGATGACCTGGAAGGCGATGTCACCGGCTCGTTCACGCAGTACACGTTTTCGGCGAATTTCAGCCTCATACGGCAATCGTACTCGGAAACCGATTTTCTCCAGGGTATGCCCGAAACGATCCTCCGTTACATCGCCGCCTATCCGGAAAGCCTCGAGTGCGCAAGATGATCCTGCAGCCCGCTTCGGACCGGGGGCGTCTTTCGGGAAAAGGGACGTATATCCTCGTGCTGCGGGCTGAAAGGCGGACGACTATCACGGTCGGCAGGCTGGGACGGCTCGCCGTGAAGCGGGGCTATTATCTCTATGTCGGCAGCGCGTTGGGTCCGGGCGGTCTCGGCGCGAGGATTGCTCACCATGCCGGGTCCGCTGCCAGGCCCCACTGGCATATAGATTATTTACGTCGAGCCGCTCGGCCGGTCGAGGTCTGGTTCACGTTGAGCGGCAAGAAGATGGAACACGAATGGGCGAGAGCCCTTTTTGCCTGTCCATCGCTGGAAGCGGCACTGAAGGGATTCGGTGCATCCGACAGCGGAAGCGTGACGCATCTTTTCTTCTCGAAGGACAAACCCTCTCTCGACGCAATACCGGAAAACCTTGCAAGGGATGATTCAATCGAAAAAATGATTCTAGGCAGGTCGCGGCGTGGGGGATAATGGGGTGGGGGGAGCGCCCGGTCACGCTCCCCCGCGGGATGTCAGTCGTAGTACTCCTGGCCGAGGTGGGTGATCAGGTCCTCGCCCTGTATGAAGCGCAGTGTGTTTTTGAGCTTCATAAGCTGTATGAAGAGATCGTGCTCCGGATACAGCTCCGGGGCATGCATCGGGCTCTTGAAGTAGAACGAGAGCCATTCCTGTATGCCGTGAAAACCGATGCGTGACGCAAGGTCGAGAAAAAGAGCCAGGTCGAGCACGATCGGCGCGGCGAGGATGCTGTCGCGGCACAGGAAGTCGATCTTGATCTGCATCGGGTAACCGAGCCAGCCGAAGATATCGATGTTATCCCACCCCTCCTTGTTGTCACCTCTCGGCGGGTAGTAGTTGATCCTTACCTTGTGGTAGAAATCGCTGTACAGGCTGGGGTAGAGCTTCGGCTGCAGGATATGTTCGAGGACCGACAGCTTGCTTTCCTCCTTCGTCTTGAAGGATTCCGGATCATCGAGAACCTCGCCGTCGCGGTTGCCGAGGATGTTCGTCGAGAACCAGCCGTTCAGCCCCAGCAGCCGTGCCTTGAGGCCGGGGGCGAGGATCGTTTTCATAAGCGTCTGTCCGGTCTTGAAATCCTTCCCCGCTACCGGCACGTTGTTCTTCCGGGCCAGTTCCGTAAGAGCAGGGATATCGATGGTCAGGTTGGGGGCTCCGTTCGCGAAAGGTACGCCGAGCGAGAGAGCCGCGTAGGCGTATACCATGCTCGGCGCGATCTCGGGACTGTTCTCCTTGAGGCCCTTCTCGAACGATGCGAGGTCGCGGTGCACATCGGACTGTTTCATGAAGATCTCCGTGCTCGCGCACCAGATCATCACGATGCGATCGCAGCCTTCACGTTTCTTGAACTGTTCGATGTCATCTTTCAGCTCCTCGGCCTTGTCGTACCAGGTCTTGCCCTTCTTGACCCACGTGCCGGAGAGCTTCTTGACGTACTTCTGGTCAAAGACCGCCTTCATCGGCGATATCCCCTCGAGGAACGGCTTGATCCGGTCGAGCGATTCCCGGTGAAGCACGCCGGCATTAATGGCTGCCTCGTATACATTGTCCTCGAAGATGTCCCAGCCGCCGAATACCATGTCGTCTAGTTCGGCGAGGGGAACGAAATCCTTTATCGCGGGAATCCTGTTCTCGGTCCGTTTTCCAAGGCGTATCGTGCCCATCTGCGTGAGCGAGCCGTATGGCTCGGCATGTCCCCTCCTGATCGACTCGACGCCGGCAAAAAAGGTCGTTGCTACCGCTCCCATGCCGGGCGTGAGTACCCCGAGCTTTCCTTTCGGCTTCGCCGGTCTTTCCTTCATTTTCATGATGCCTCCTTGCAGTGAATCCAAAATCAGCAGCTAGTACTCATTCTACGATCTTGACACGATAAATCAAATTTATTATTCTTATGGAAACTATAAATAATCATTATGGAAATTCGGGACTTGAAATATATTCTCTCCCTCGCGGAACGGGGCAGTTTCACCGCCGCCGCGCGCGATCACTTTGTCACGCAGCCGGCCGTGAGCATACGCCTGGGCAAACTCCAGCGCGAGCTTGGCGTCAGGCTGTTCGAGGTGGAGGGACGTAAAGTTCGGTTCACGCGCGCCGGTGAGATCGTCTGCGGGTATGCAAGGCGGATGGCGTCACTGGAGAGGCAGCTTGACGAGGAACTGGAGGATCTGGCGGGCCTCAAAAAAGGCAGTATCGCCATAGGCACGATAGATGCGGCTAGCATCTACGTGCTGCCGGACATCTTCTCGAAGTTTCAGTCCCTGTATCCCGGGATCGATGTGCACCTGGAGATCGCCTCGACCGCGCCGCTGCTCGATGCGCTTGCGGAAGGACGTCTCGATCTCGTTGTCGGGACAATGCCCGGGGCCGCCGGCAGGAACGTCGATGTATTCCCGGTGTTCAGGGAAAGGCTTGTCATCATAGCTCCACCCGGGCATCCCCTAGCGTCGAGAAAGAGCATGAAGCCGCCGATGCTGGCTGAGCACCCGTTCATATCGTTTCACCGCGGGTCGATCACGAGGGGGATAATCGAGGATGTCCTGCGGGCAGCCGGCGTCGTCCCGCGCATCACGATGGAGATCGACAGTCCCGAGGCGATCAAAAAACTCGTATCGTCCGGTCTCGGATTGGCGGTTCTTCCGTCCGGAAACGTCGAGGAAGATATCGATCGCGGGAGGGTAGCCGCGCTGCGGGTCAGGGGTCTCTCGTTCGAGAGAAGACTCGGCCTCTTCCTCGCCGGGGGAAGGTACCTGGCACTGCCGGTTAAGGCCTTTCTCGGAATCATGGCACGGGAATTAAGCGTGGAGTTGCCCGATTCGTATTGCCTGAATCAATCATGTCTCGACGGCGCGACAGACTCCAAAGGGGGTGGAAGTCGATGAGAAACAAGATGGAAGTAGCGAGGGAAGCGATCCTGTCTGCCGGCTCGCTTCTCAGGGAGACCTTCGGCAGGGAGCTCAGCGGTACTGTGCTGGAGAAGGACAGGAACGATTTCGTGACCGAGACCGATACACAGAGTGAAAAGATGATCATCGAAACGCTTACACGTTCCTTTCCCGGGATCGGGATCCTTGCCGAGGAGAGCGATCAGCGGCCCTTAGGGGATGAGTTCTGGATCATCGATCCTCTGGACGGAACGACGAACTTCATACACGGCTATCCCTCCATAGGCGTCAGCATCGCCCTCTTCCGTGATGGCGGTGTTGTCATGGGTCTCGTATACGATCCGCTCCGCGAGGAACTGTTCGAGGCGGTCAAGGGCGAGGGCGCGTTCTGCAACGGCGAGCCGATTCACGTGTCGGGTGTGAAAGAGATTGGCGAAAGCCTTCTTGGCACCGGTTTTCCCTTTCGTATCCACAGTCATCTCGATGCATACTTCGATATCTTCAGGGCGTTGTTCACCCGGTGCAGGGGAGTGCGGAGGGCAGGGGCGGCCGTGCTCGATCTGAGCCACACCGCCGCCGGCAGGCTGGACGGGTTCTGGGAGCTGTATCTGAAGCCGTGGGATATGGCCGCCGGCTCGCTCATCGTGACCGAGGCGGGGGGAGTGGTGAGCGATTTCTTCGGGCGTCCGGACTTTCTCTCGGCGGGTCATATCGTTGCCGCCTCCCCGGAGGTTTACAGTGTTATCATAGAAGCGACGCGCAGCCGCCTCGCACCCGGTGACATCGAGGATCTGGCCAACACGTATCTCTGATGGGACGGGGGGAGAGTGGTAATACGGGGAGGGAGATTCCCACCGGGGTGCCGGTGACCGCTTCCGGACACCGGGGCAAAAAAAGGGGACCGCTTCGCTCCTCGAAAGCGGCCCCCTTCGGCAAGGAGAATAGTGTCTAGAGATTAGCGCTGCATATCATTCCCCATATGCCGTGAAAGAATCCGAATCCCGGCTCGGCGGCCACCCAGTGTCCCCTGAGATGGCCCCTCACGATGTGGTTCCTGCCGTACCAGATTCCTTCGAACCAGCCGGTCGGGT
>DAOVFR010000150.1 GCA_030672805.1 Candidatus Krumholzibacteriota bacterium | reverse complement strand
CGGCGATCCTCCGTTTCGATCCGTCACTCGAACCGATCATTCGGTTCGGTTTTTACCGGAATAAAGACGAGCCTGGTGCCGCGGACCCGGATGCTGCAAGCGATCGAAAAGAACCGGCCGGTTTCGACGAGGACGAACTCAAATACCTGAGACGCTTCTCCGAGGAAGAGATCAAGAAGGAGCTCGAAGCGGCGCTCGGTGTGGCCGCGGTGAAGGTGAGCGGCGGCCTTGAGGATGAGATCCAGGTCCTGGTGGACCAGGGAAGGCTGGCTCGGCTGGGACTGACGGTCGCCCAGCTCGCTCAGCAGATCGGCGCCGAGAACGTGAACCTGTCCGGCGGCCGGCTCGAGGAGGGTACGCAGCAGTATCTCGTGCGTACGCTCAACCAGTTCCAGTCGATCGACGAGATCGGCAATATTATCGTCTCTACGGGGGGCGGCAAACCAATCTACCTTCGGGATATCGCCACCGTCAGGAGCGGCTACAAGGAGCGGGAAGCGATCACCCGCCTGAACGGCCTGGAAGCGGTCGAGATCGCCATCTACAAGGAAGGTGACGCGAACACCGTCTCGGTGGCCCGCGAAGTAGAGAAACGTCTGAAGCGCATCCGCGGCATCCTGCCCGAAGAATACAGGCTCGTCAAGATATACGATCAATCCACCTTCATCACGCAGGCGGTCAACGAGGTGATCCAGGCTGCAGTTATCGGGGGCATTCTCGCCGTTATAATCCTCTTCTTCTTCCTCCAGAACTTCTGGGCCACGGTAATCATCTCGATGTCGATCCCCGTCTCCGTGATCGCAACGTTCAACATGATGTTCGGGGCAAATCTTTCATTGAACATCATGTCGCTGGGGGGCATCGCGCTCGGTATCGGCATGCTGCTCGACAACTCGATCGTCGTCCTCGAAAACATCGCCCGGCACAGGGACAAGGGAAAAGGCACCCTCGAAGCGGTGCGTGACGGGGCCAGCGAGGTCGGCAAGGCCGTAACCGCCTCCACGCTGACCACGATCGCCGTATTCCTTCCGCTCGTCTTCGTGAAGGGAATCTCGGGCCAGCTCTTTCGTGACCAGGCACTTACCGTGACCTTTTCGCTCCTTGCTTCGCTCTTCGTCGCCCTGACGCTGATTCCCATGCTCGCATCGCTGCAGCGCGGGAAATCCGAGTTTGTGGCGCCTCCTGAGCTGAAAGAGCCGAGGACGCGCTTCGGCAGGATGATGCGCCGGGCAAGGATCCTTCTTTTTACGACCATCCCTGTCCTCCTGGTGAAAACCGTCAGGCGAATTACGGGACTCTTCGCCCGTATGGCGCTGTTTCTCGTCAGCCCGCTGCTCGGCATCTTCCAGAGGGGATACGACAAGGTCGAGGACAGATACCATCACATGCTCAAATGGTCGCTCAAGCACAAGGGAAGGGTCATCGCGATTGCATTCGGAATGTTCGCAATATCCGTGCTGCTCGTGCCGGTGCTGGGGGTGGAATTGATCCCGCAGCTGTCGCAGGGCGAATTCAGGGTCGAGTTCCGCCTCTCGCCAGGAACGCCGCTCATCGTTACCGACAAGGCAATAGCGAGTATTCAAAAGTCGTCGGCGGACATCGACGGGATCACGACGATATTCTCGGTTGCGGGCTCGGGTAACCGCATGGACGTGAACCCGGAGCAGGGAGGTGAAAACTGGGGAGAGCTGAACGTTGTCCTCGAGCCGGGATCCGGCCGCGGCGATGAGGAAACCGTCATGGCCCGGATGCGCACACACATGGTCGGCATACCCGACCTCCAATACAAGTTTTTCCG
Source organism: Candidatus Krumholzibacteriota bacterium (assembly GCA_030672805.1). GTDB lineage: Bacteria > Krumholzibacteriota > Krumholzibacteriia > Krumholzibacteriales > Krumholzibacteriaceae > DAOVFR01. The sequence continues at coordinate 4,631 of DAOVFR010000150.1, read as the reverse complement.
CCCAACTCTCTTCACCTTCAAGACACCGGTCGAGATCGAGGTGGCCGGATACGAGCTCCGCGGCCTGAAGAAGGTCAGCGGCGAGATCGTCCGCAAGCTCGAGGCGTCCCCCCGCTTCGCCGACGTGAAATCCACGATGAAAACCGGGCATCCGGAGATCCAGATAAAATTCGACCGCGAGCGGGCGGCATCGCTCGGCTTTGCCGTGTACCAGGTCGCCGACCGCGTCGTGAACCAGGTTCGGGGCAACATCGCCACACGCTATTCGAGGCGCGACAGAAAGATCGACGTCCTCGTCCGGGCACGGGAAAGGGACCGCAACTCGGTCGAGAAACTGAAACGTCTTATCATCAACCCCGAGAGCGATCACCCCGTAACACTCGATGCGGTCGCGGACATCGTCATGGACACCGGACCGGGCGAGATCAGACGCGTGGACCAGGCGCGCGTGGCCCTGGTGACGGCAAACCTGAACTACGGGGACCTGGGAACGGCCGCCGGGGAAATCGAGGAGATTCTTGGAGGAATACCGGTACCATCGGGGTTGACGGTGAACCTGGCCGGCCAGAACCGCGAAATGACGATGTCGTTCCGGTCGCTTCAGTTCGCCCTGCTGCTTGCCATATTTCTCGTGTACCTCGTCATGGCCTCGCAGTTCGAATCATTCCTGCACCCCTTCGTCATCCTGTTCACTATCCCCCTTGCGCTTATCGGAGCGGTCCTCGGCCTGCTGGTCACGGGATCCACTATCAGCGTCGTGGTGTTCATCGGCTTGATCCTGCTGGCCGGGATCGTGGTAAATAACGCGATCGTACTGGTCGATCTGGTCAACCAGCTGCGCGCTCAGGGCATGGAGAAAGCAGAGGCGATCGTCGAGGGCGGCCGATCCCGCCTGCGGCCGATCCTCATGACGATGCTCACGACAACACTCGGTCTGCTGCCGCTGGCGCTCGGCATAGGCGAGGGCGCCGAAGTCCGTGCGCCGATGGCGATCACGGTGATCGGCGGGTTGACCGTCTCGACGCTGTTGACGCTCATCGTCATTCCCGTGGTGTACGCGGTCGTCGACAGGAAGAAATAACCACCGGGGGCAAGATCATGAACCTGACGGAATTATCACTCCGCCGTCCCGTGACGACGTTGATGATCTTCGTGTGCTTCGTGGTCGTCGGGATCATCTCCGCCAGGATGCTGCCTCTCGAGTTCTTTCCTGAACTCGACGCTCCCTTCATCTTCGTCGATATCCCTTACCCCGGGTCCACGCCGGAAGAGGTCGAGCGCCAGATCACCAAGCCTGCCGAAGAGGTCGTGGCGACGATCAGCGGCATCAAGCGGATGGTATCCAATTCGGGGGAAAACGGTTCATGGATCCGCCTCGAGTTCAACTGGGGGATCGACGCAAACCTCAAGGCTCTCGAGGCAAGGGAAAAACTCGAAGGGATACGGCACCTCTTTCCATCGGATCTCGAACGGTTCTACATCAGGAAGTGGTCTACGACCGATATGCAAATGCTCGTGCTCCGCATCTCGAGCAATCGCGATCTTTCCAACGCATACGACATGCTCAACCGCAACGTCAAGCGGCGCATCGAGCGGATCGAGGGAGTCTCCAGGGTGGACCTGTACGGTGTCGAGAAAAAAGAGATCAGGATACAGCTGTCGGCCGACCGGCTCATCGCACACCGTGTCGATATCAACCGCCTGACCGGTACGCTGCGCAGGAGCAACTTCCTTGTCACCGCCGGCAAGATCACCGACGCGAACCAACGCCTTACGGTCCGTCCCGTCGGGGGTTTCAAGAGCATCGATGAAATCGGGGACATCGTCGTATCGCCCAACGTTTACCTGCGGGATATCGCGACGATCACGTACGATCACCCCAAACTGACATACGGCAGGCACCTGAACCGCCGGTACGCCATCGGCCTGGACGTGTTCAAGGAAGCCGGGGCCAATATGGTGGAGGTCACCGAACGGATCGTGGACGAGATCGAAAGGATCCGGGAGCTTCCCGAGATGGAAGGGATCAGCATATACTACATGGACAACATGGCCGAGGGTGTAGTCAGCTCCATCAACGAGATACTCAGGTCGGGGTTGATCGGCGGCTGTTTCGCCTTTCTTGTTCTTTTCTTTTTCCTGCGGCGGTTCTCGACGACTTTCATGGTGGCGCTGGCCGTGCCGCTGTCGCTTCTCGTCACCCTGACGTTCATGTACTTTCTCGGGATATCGCTCAATATCCTTTCCATGATGGGACTCATGCTCGCCATCGGGATGCTTGTCGACAACGCCGTCGTCGTGACGGAAAGCATCCACCGCCACCAGCTTATGGATCCTACATCAAAAACGTCGATCTCGAAAGGCGTCCGGGAAGTGTCGCTGGCAATCACCGCCGGTACGGTGACAACCGCCATCGTATTCCTGCCGAATATCGTGAGCCCCAGGGACCAGATCGCTATCTGGCTCAAGTATGTGGCCATAACGATATGTATCGCACTCGGCGTCTCCCTCATCCTCGCCCGTACGATCGTGCCGCTGCTCACGTCACGAATCAAGCCTCCCAGGGAACGGAAAAAGGAAACGGTCATCGACAGGCTCGCCGTGCGGTATATGCAAATACTGAAATGGACGATGAACCACAGACGTGCGACGATCGGCCTTGTACTCCTGATACTTATCAGCATCGCCGTTCCTATAAAGTTCGTGAAGCTGGACATGTTCGACGAGCCGGAGGACCGCCGGATCCGCCTGCACTACCACATCAACGGCAACTACCCCGTCGAGAAGGTCGAGGCGGCGGTGGACGTCTTCGAGAATTACCTCTTCGAGTACCAGGACAGGTTCGAGATTGAATCGATTTACAGTTATTACCAGGGCAGTTATGCTATGTCCACGATCCTGTTAAAGAAGGGACGGGAAGCGAAAAAGTCACAGGAACGGATCCAGGAAGAGATCAGGGACAGTCTGCCCACGTTGGCGACCACGAACCCCTCATTCGACTGGCGGAGCCAGAGCGGAAGGGATCAGTCGATACGGATACAGCTCATCGGCAAGTCGAGCGAGCACCTTGCCGAGCTCTCCCGCGAGGTTGCCTGGACTATCTCCCAGGTCGAGGGCTTTATCGATGTGCGTTCCGAGGCGGAGATCGGCGACAAGGAAATCCACGTAGTCGTGGACCGCGACCGTGCAATGCAATACGGGTTCTCGACGCAGGAGATCGCCACCGTCGTCTCGGCCGCCATGCGCGGCATCAACCTGCGCAGGTTCCGCAACGAGGACGGCGAGATCGAGATGCGTCTCGAGTTCCAGGATACCGACAAGCAGACCCTCGAACACCTGATGAACGTCCCGTTATACAACGGAGAGAACGAACCGGTCAAACTCGCCTCACTCGCTGATTTTCGGATCCGCCGGGGACCGCGGAACATCCACCGCGAGAACCGGACGACGTCGATCGGTGTTACGGCAAACCTGCGGGGCATTACGCCCGGTGATGCGCGAAAAAAGATCCAACAGGTGCTCGATAACTTCCGGTTCCCCGCGGGATACGCGTGGAATTTCGGCCTGAGCTTCCGCGACGAGCAGGAGGCCATGAACACGATGCTGTTGAACCTTCTGCTTGCGTTGGTGCTCATCTACTTTGTCATGGCGGCGCTATTCGAATCGCTCATTTTCCCCGCCGCAATATGGACTCAGATCCTGTTCGCCGTCGTCGGCGTGTACTGGTTCTTCCTTGTTACCGGAACGACGATGTCGATCATGGGTATGATCGGCATCCTCATCCTGATCGGCGTTGTGGTAAACAACGGCATCGTGCTCGTCGACCATATAAACCAGCTCCGTGCTGCCGGGATGGAACGCTCGCGGGCGATCGTCCAGGCGGGCAGGGACCGGATGCGTCCGATCCTCATGACCGCCGGCACCACCGTGCTTAGCCTTGTGCCGCTCTGCGTCGTGACCACCTCGATCGGGGGCAGCGGCGGCCCGCCGTACTTCCCCATGGCACGCGCCATCGTCGGCGGGCTGACCTTCTCCACAATGATCACCCTCCTCGTGCTTCCCACGATCTACGTGCTTCTCGATGACCTGAGAAACTGGTCGCGACGAATCATCAGAACGGCCGGTTAACGTATCATAACCAATCTGTGCGATGAGCCTGAAAACTATTCAGGGAAAATCTCCCCCGCTCCCGCTGTCAGCGCTAACCGCGTTCGACGGGCCGGAGCACCATGCAGAAGGACTGTTCGAACTCGTTGACGAGGGGGATCCTCCTGTGGTCGAGCCTCAGGAGCCTGCACAGGAGGGTGAGGACCTTGGGGATAAACCTGATATGCGTCAGGTACTCTCCTTTCCATTCCGCGATGACCTCGAGCCCGTTTTCGACGGCGAGTTTCCTCCAGTATCGCGGTCTCCTGACATTGATATGAGTGGGATTCCTGTCCTTGAACCCGATCAGGGGGATCGAACGCATCATGTACGGAATACCTTTGTTCGGTGTCGTCACGATGACGATGCCCCCCTCCCGAAGATACTCCCTGACCTTGACGAGAAAGACATCAGGCCGCTCGAGGTGCTCGAGGACATCGAGACACGTGACCGAATCGAAGAATTTTTTCTCGACCGGCCAGTCA
>DAOVFR010000298.1 GCA_030672805.1 Candidatus Krumholzibacteriota bacterium | reverse complement strand
AGGATCGCCGGTCTTCTCACCTCGAGCGGCAGTTCGAGTACGTCCAGTTTTTCGCGGACGTCGAGACCGGCATAGTCCATGTCTGTTCCCCAGGCGAATTCGAGCATGACGTCGGACTGGCCCGACCGGGAGATCGAACTTATGCGGTTTACATTCTTCACGATGCCGAGAGCTTCCTCGATCGGTTTCGAAATGAGGTTTTCGATCTCGGCCGGCGCCGCCCCGGTGTATTCGGTCCGGATGGTCAGGGTCGGATAGGTGAGTTCCGGGAGCAGGTTGATCTTGAGACGAAGAAACGATACGAATCCGAATAGAATTATCGCCAGCGTGAACATGGCGATCGTGACACGGCGCCTCGTTGAGATTTCGATTATCTTCATGATTATTCCGTGACGATATGAACCTTGCAGCTATCCTTCAGGCTTCCCTTTCCCGTCGTGACGATGGTATCGCCGGGCTGAAGCCCCGCCAACACCTCGACGTGGATCGTATTCGTGTACCCGAGCTCGATTTCCTGGCGGTACGCCGTGCTGTCGCGAACTACGAATACGGACGAGATCCTGTCCTCGGAGATGATCGCGTCTTTCGGCGCCAGCATCACGTTTTCGTGTACGTCGTGGATGATCCGGAGACGGGCAAACATACCCGGTCTCAATCGGCGGGAAGGGTCGTGCGTCTCGATCGTGACCTTGACGGTTCCCGTCACGGGATCGACAACTGGACTGATGCGTTTGATGCGCCCGCTGAAATCCTCATGCTTTATGGCATCGACGCCGAGCGTTGCCCTCTGTCCGGTGCGCAGCTTGGCCAGGTGCCGTTCCGGTATGTGCAGGACGGCGATCAGCGGGTTGAGCCCTGCCACGCGGAACACGGACTGGTTGGGAAGTATCATGTTTCCGACCTTGATCAGGCGTTCCGCCACCACTCCGCTGATCGGGGTCCGGATCGCCGTGTACTTGAGGTCCAGTTCCGCCAGCTCGTACGCCGCCTGTTGATATTCATACTCGAACCTGGCCTGCTGGAACACTTCGGTGCTGATCAGTTTCTTGGCATGCAGGTCCATGTTCCGCTGGTAGTTGCTTTCGAGTTTCCTGAGATTCGCCTTTACCTGGGCAAGCTGGAAGGCGATCTTTTCGTCGTCGAGCTTTGCAAGAACGTCTCCGGCCTTTACGTATTGCCCTTCCTCGACGAGGAGCTGCTCGACGATGCCTCCGACCTTTGCAACGACCTCCGTTTCCTCCTCGGCCTCTATCGTGGCGGTACCGGTGAAGTGGGCCGCGATGTCCCCGGTCGTAATCTCTGCAACCTCGACCGGTACGACGAGCTTTTCGTCCTCTTTTCCGTCAGACTTCCCGTTGGTCTTTCCGCCGCATCCCGGCTGGCTTGACACCAGGAGGGGGACGAACAGCAGAACGGCCAACCGATGCATCCGTTTCATTTCCTCATCTCCTTGACTTTATTAGCGTTGTGTGCATATCCATGTTACGTGCTTATATGAAAAAGGTTTCATTGGTATGACCGGACAGATCGAATTTTAACGGGAGTCACGCGTGCAGCGGGATCGAATGGAGGTAATGCCGGCGCGCTCTGTCAGCCCTGCTGTTTTTGTTGTATCTTTGCCCAGGTGTCTCGCAGGGAGACGGTGCGATTGAAGACGAGGCCGTCCGGGGACGAGTCCCTGTCGACGCAGAAGTAACCAACCCTAAGGAACTGGAAATGATCCCCCGGTGCAGCGTCCTTCAGGCCGGGCTCGACGCGGCATCCTGCAAGTTCCTCAAGGGCTCCCGGGTTCAGGTAATCCCTGGAATCCTTTCCCTCCTCGAGATCGTCGAGGTTTTCACGCGTGAAGAGACGTTCGTAAAGCCGGACCGTTGTCTTCAACGCGTTGGGCGCCGATACCCAGTGCAGGGTTCCCCTTACCTTTCTGCCGTCCGGCGCCTCCCCGCTCGCTGTTTCGGGGTCGTACGTGCAGCGCAGTTCGACGATCTCGCCGGTCCGCTCGTCCTTGACGACCTCTTTGCAAGTGATGAAGTAGGCGTGCTTGAGCCTCACCTCGCGCCCCGGAGCGAGGCGGAAGAACTTTCGGGGCGGATCCTCCATGAAATCCTCACGCTCTATAAATATTTCGCGCGAGAAGGGGAGCATCCTCGTACCCATCCCCGGATCCTCGGGATTGTTGACTGCCTCGAGTTCCTCGGTCTTGTCTTCCGGATAGTTCTCTATGACGACCTTCAGCGGGTGCAGAACTCCCATGAATCTCGAAGCTTTTTTATTGAGGTCCTCGCGCAGGCAGTGGTCCAGCAGGTCGATGGAGACCCTGTTGTCCTTCTTCGCCACACCGATCGTCGCGGCGAAGTTCCTGATCGACTCGGGGGTGTAGCCGCGCCGTCGAAGCCCCGAGATCGTCGGCATCAACGGGTCGTCCCAGCCGGAGACCTTCCCCTGCTCGACGAGCTGGAGGAGCTTGCGCTTGCTCATTATCGTGTACGTGAGGTTGAGCCTTGCGAATTCTATTTGCCGCGACGGGAAGATCCCCAGCTCCCTGAGGTACCAGTCGTAGAGGGGGCGGTGAGCCTCGAACTCGAGGGTGCAGATCGAATAGGTGATCTCCTCGATCGAGTCGCTGCAGCC
>DAOVFR010000307.1 GCA_030672805.1 Candidatus Krumholzibacteriota bacterium | reverse complement strand
ACGCCCCACATGGAAACGAAGGGGACAAACGTACCGAAATAGACGCCCATCCAGATGAAGTCGCACATGACGGCCCACCGGATATAATGAAGCGAACGCATCGTCATCAGAAGCGGCGCGACGACCGCGGCGATGGGAACCGCCGGGAGTAGAAAGAGAAGGACGGTGAACGATTCCACGTACCTGTCACCGGAGAGCAGGACGATGGCGTCTCTTCCGATCACGGCCGTCAACCCGGCCATGAAGAGCGAGACAATGAAGGTTGCCTTCGTGAACAGCCCGATCCTGTTCGATAGCTCTTCCCATCTCCCTTCCTCGTATACCCTCGTGATCTCCGGCTGGGCGGCGATAATGGGAATGCCGAGAAACCGCTTGAGCAGCCCGTTGACCCTCGAAGCGACATGGAAGATCGAGATGACCGACACGGGCACAATCGACGACATGACGAACCGGTCGACGTCGGTAAACGCCAGCGCGACGAGACTCATGACGATGGAGGCGGACCAGTAGGTGGAAATGGACGGCATGGCGATCCCGTTTCTCCCCCCCCGCTCCACACCGGATATGAGACGCCTCGTCAACAGCGTGAAGACTGGAAGGCCGGTTACAAACACCGCGGCGTTGAAAATGCAGATCGCCCGGAACAGCAGGGCGATCGAGAGCCGCTCGCGCGCTGCCGCGATGTACAGCGTCAGGGCGCAGAGATAGAGCAGCTCGAGGATCATCTGCATCCTCATCTCTCTCAGCCCGTTGAATCCCCCGTAGAGGAGCATCTTCATCGCCATCGCAACCGACGCGCAAACGAGCCAGAAAAAGACCCCGCCCGGCAGCGCCGAAACGCTGACGCCGGCCGGCATCCACCCGCTCCACGATCCCCTTGTCGCGAAGAGGGCTATCCCCAGTGCGGCGACGGCCGCGGCGGCGGCCGAGAAGAGCCGTATCGCACGGCCCCTCTGTCCCCTCGCCTGATAGGATGGAAGAAAGCGCACAAGTACCTGGGGCAGCCCGGCAAGGACCACGGTTGACAGGATCAGGGAAAATCCCCTCAGCGCGGCAAAGAGGCCGAACCGGTCGCTCTCGAGAAACCTGCTCAGGATCGCGAGCTGGACAAGGGCGAATACAACACTGCCCGCCCCGCCTGCAGTCAGAAACAAGGTGTTCCTGACGATCTTCGACCCGCGTCCGCTCACCGTTTCCTGATCCATCCCCACCACCTTTTGCTGACCTCGCCGACGGGGAAACGGAACTCCCCGCCCCCCATCGACTCCTTGAAAAATATGATTCCCCTGTTTCCCCCGCTCGATCCCAGGTTGAATCCGGTGACCCCCATCCCGCACGCCTCCTTGACGGCATGCTTCACGAGCAGCGCACCCGCGCTGTACTCGCTCGACCGTTCCGACATGCCGGCCTGCCACGCCTGGGCTGTTTTGCCGAAATAAAAATCTATATGCCCGCCGAGCAGCTCACCGTCGAGAAACGCCCCCAATATCAGAACACCCTCTTCGGTGCGGGCAAACAGCTCCCTGAAGAGAGCACGGGGATACGGGTGGACACCTCCCCACCCGTGTGATTCAACCTTGTAGAGATTGTATAACCCGGCCAGCTCGTCATCGCTATCGAGGGACCTTACAGTGACACCGAGCCGCTCGCCCCTGTTGCAGTCCTGCCGCTTCTTGTTCTTCACATCCGTGTACCAGTATTTCTCGAATCCATCCTCGAGCCGGATCATTCGGCATTCATCCATCTTCGTATCGACTCCGCGGGGAAAGATGTCGGTGGTCGTTGCATTCAGGACGTGCGCCCTTGCCACGAGACACGCCGGGCGGCGCGCCGAGGAGAAAAAACTCTCGAGAAGGCGAACCCTTGTCTGCAGATCAAACGAGAGTGGATCGCCGTACGTTCCAAACGGAAGAGCATGCATGAAACGGAACGGCCCCCTCACCGCCTCGATGTACGGCATCAGCCCGACGATTCCCTCCCCCTCCCGCGCAACGATCCATCTCGATCTGAATGATTCGAACGCCGCGGAGAGCGCTTCCATCCAGGCGGGTGTGTGAAAAAACGTCGCTTCCGGAAAGGAACGGATAAAGTCCAGAATCTCGTTTCTCCGGGGCCTGTCTTCATGCCGAATATTCACCGGTCCAACGCTCCATCAGGAAGTGCACGAACCGGGCTCCCGGAAACCCGGGATCAGGCTGGAAATGATCTCGATGACCCTGTCCCTCTCACCACTCTGCGCCGATGCGATCATCGCTTCGATCTTCTGTTCGATATCCCGGGGAGCCGGCCCCCCCGGCCGGGCGAGCAGTATCTTCTCCTCGCCGACGGGGATGAGTTCCTCATCGCTCGAGATGAGTTCCTCGTGAAGTTTTTCACCGTCCCTCAAGCCCGTAAG
>DAOVFR010000068.1 GCA_030672805.1 Candidatus Krumholzibacteriota bacterium | reverse complement strand
GGCGGCAAGGAATCTTCATTCTCCCCATTTCTATTAAGTTAAACACTTGTAGTTTGCTATACCGTTGATTATCATCCGGTTCTGATGAGAACGCTTTTTGGCTATTTCTTTCCGGTTTTACTGCTGATCTCCGTTCACGCGGAAGCAGGGTCGCGCGTACCCCGTCCCGCCGGGTCCGGCAGACCCCGGGATCCGGGGGGACCCTTCCACGGCACTTTTCAGAGGGAAGCGATCCGGAGCCGCTCCGCCGGCAGGTTCGAAACGGTCGATTCCCTCAAGGTTCTCGTGCTGCGGGTGTCCTTTTCCGACCGGGAATTCAGCACCGTGCCGGTACCGTACGATTCGGTGTACTTCGCGAACGAATTGCGCCACCTGGACGAGTATTTCACGGGGGCGTCACGCGGCCGATTCTCGCTCTGCTGGGAGCTCGCACCGGGTGTTGTCCGGCTGGACAGGCCGATGGGGTACTACGGTGAGGACGGAGTGTGGGATGAGCGTATTGTCGAGATGCTCGTCGAGATCGTGGAGGCGGCCGATTCGGCGGTCAACTTTGCCCGGTTCGAGGCTTTTGCCGTCATACACGCCGGGGCCGGCCAGGAGACGGATGACCTGAGAGACTCCGCCGAGCAGATCTGGTCGGGATTCGCGGATCCCGAAGAGATACGGGGGGTGCTGGCCGATTCCCTCCAGGCGCCCCCCGGAGTGATGACGGAAGATTCGCTCGGGGGCGAACCGTTCTATATCGACAACCTGATGGTATGGCCTGAATCAGCGTCACAGGACGGGAGCATGTACGGTTCGCTCGGAATCTATGCATACCAGATCGGTTTGAGGATCGGGCTGTTTCCGCTAATCGACACGACACCGTCCCCATTTCCCGATTCACAGGGAATAGGCGCTTTCGGTCTTATGGGATGGGGGTTGTACAATGCGGCCGGCTTCATTCCCGCCTTTCCATGCGCCTTTCACCGGTACTTGATGGGATGGTTCGATGCGGTGGATGTTACCGGCGACGGGTCGATCAGGCTTGCCGACATCAATACGGCCGCACCGCAGGACACATCCCTTGTCAGGATACCGATCAGTTCGACTGAGTACTTTCTCCTGGCCAACCGTGTCCACGATCCGGACTTCGACGACCTGTTCGATTTCATAGATGTGAACGGGAACAGGTGGCCGGAGAGCGAGGATACGCTCCTGGGAGCGGAATTCGACTATTTCCTCACCTCGAAGACGAATCCCTCGTACAGGGAGGAGCAGGGAGGGGGTGTGATCACAAAGTATCGCACCGGGAGCGGTCTCATGGTCTGGCATGTCGATGAGTGGGTCATCCTGAGGGCTCTAGAATCGGGCCTCCTGCCTGAAGACAACCCGGCGCTGAAGGGGATCGACCTCGAGGAGGCCGACGGCGTACAGGACCTTGACCGGCCGGGGGGGAGTTACGCGTTCGGCAGCCATTTCGACTCCTTCCGCGAGGGAAGCAGCGACCGGTTCGGTCCTGGCACCATCCCTTCGAGCGCGAGTAACGCACGCGTTCCGACCGGAATCGAGGTCTTCAATATCTCGGAGCCGGCCCTCGTGATGACCTTCGATGTGAAATTTTCCCTTGCCCTCGACCAGGTGCGGATAGAGATCGAGGGGGCGGCCGGAGGTATCAGCCCCGTTGCAGTCGACCTGGACCCGGGAGGCGGGGAAGAACTGCTTGTTCTCTCCGTTCATTCCGATACGGGAATGGTGTACGTGATGCACGACGCCGGTGCACCGGAGTGGAACGGGTCATACAGCCTCGCGTTCGAGGTGCCCGGAGCCCGGTGGACAGGCCCGCCGGTTTGTGTCGATGTCGATGGTGACGACACGCTCGAGTGCTTTCTCGCTTCGGATGATAACAAGCTTCATGCGTACCGTATCTCGGGGACACCATACATGATCGACGACGACGGCACGCCTGCATCCCTTTCCCTCCGCGGAACATATTTATCGCTGCCGGTCGCGCTGGAGATCGATGGCGACGCTACACCTGAAGTCGCCGTCCTGTCGTCTGATGACGATACGACCTTTGCGTATTTCATCGGGTATTCGAGTACGCTGCCGGGCGGTGACTGGCGCAGAGTGGGAGCCGGTATCTTCGAGGTCCCCGTGGCCGCAGGGCGGCTTCTGTCTCATCCTTCCGCCGGATCGGTGACGAATCAAGACGGAGAGCAATGGGAGGGAATGTTCTTCGCCACACTCGCCGCGGGGGGCGCCGCGCGGCTTCATTTCATCCCTCTCCACTCCGGGCAGCTTCAGCTCGACACGATCGGGACGGTATCGACCTGTATCGATGGAGTTTCAGGGTTCCAGTATCTTCTGACAATCGCCTCGGCCGACGTGGACCGCGATGGGTCGGATGAAATGGTGGCGGCGGTCCCCGGTTTTGGGCTCGTATATTACAGCCCGGCCGGCGGGATACACAGGACCCGTTTATGGGGAGCGAGGCCGTCGGCGCCGGTCCTGGAGGACGTGGATGGTGACGGCGTGCCCGAGACAGCCGTGCGCGACGAGACGAGTCTATACCTCTTCACCGGCTTCGGTACGCTTCTCGATGACTGGCCCATATTCCTGCCGGACGAGGTGATGCGCCTCGAGAAGGCAAGTCCTCCACCGTCTCCCGTGATCGCCGATCTGGACGGGGACGCAGTGTTGGAAGTCCTTTTCGCGGCGGGAAGCGGAGCTCTGCATGCATACGAGACCTCGGCGCGGCCGGTCGCCGGATGGCCGGTTCCGGGAGAGGGTGACGGGTCAGAGTCGCCGGCCGTTGTTCTCGGCGCCGCCGACGAGGTGAATATCTTTGCCGTCGGATCGGTGGAACTTCTCGATGGGGGAATCTACCCTTCCTCCGGAACCGTCCGGGACAGATCGTCCATACGGAGATATGCAACGGGGCGGTCCGCCGGAACCGCCGCAGGATGGCGTTTTTTCAGAAGAGACATAGGCGGGACCGGCCGGTGGAGCAGTACGGAGCTACCCGGCGGTCCGGAGCGGTGGATCGATCCGGAGACGTTTATCAGCTATCCGAACCCCGTTACGATTGGGACATTCACGGTGCGGATCGGTCTCAAGGGGCCGGCCGACGTAAGAGTGCTGATACTGAATCTCGAGGGAGAGATGGTATTCGAGCGGAAGCGCAGGCACATGTGGTTCGAGGGGAGCAGCGTTCCATTCGAGGAAACGTTTAACACCGCCGAGATGGCCGGCGGTATATATATAATCGTTCTGAGCGTGTCGGGAGAAGGCTGGAGCTGGGAGGGTGCGAGAAAGATCGCCGTAATCAGGTAACCCTGCAAGGGAAGCGCAATACCTGCCTTGCAGGTTGATTTTCCGTACAACATGCTCGTTGACGGGACGCTTCTCATGGTATACATTTATACAGTGCACGTATGATTGGAGGGACGATGAGTCTTGGAAAAGCAGTCCTGATCGTAATTGTTCTGATAGCCTTCGGCATCCCCGTTTCGGCCGGCGAGCCTGGCACGAGCGGGTTCCTGTTCCTGCGGCTCGGTAACGGATCGCGTGCCGGCGGAATGGGAGAGGCCTTCACGGCGGTCACGGATGATCCGACAGCGATCTACTTCAATCCCGCCAGCCTGGCCGCGGCCGACGGTGTCGCGCTCAACGTATCGCACTCCGAATGGCTCGTCGATATCCGTTTTGAGCAGGTATCGATCGTCTCCGAACTGCTCGGGGGTGCATTCGGGCTGCACTTTACGGGGCTGTACTATGGTGAGCTGGAACGGTACGGACCGATTCCGTCCCTGAAGCCGGACGGGACGTTCTCACCGTATGACATGGCACTCTCGGCCGGATACGGCAGGGACATCATGCCGAACCTTTCGGCCGGCGCCGCCGTGAAGCTCATCTACGAGAAAATAGATTTCGAGTCGGCCACAGGCTGGGCAGTCGATATAGGCATCACACACCAGAGCATGATCGAGGGATTGACGTTTGCCGCGTCCATACTGAACCTCGGTCCCCAGGCAACGTTCGTTACCGAAAAATTCTACCCACCGTTCGTCCTGCGTGGCGGCGCCGCATACAGCAGGGAGGAAGACTGGCTTCACGGCAGGCTTCTGCTCGCTCTCGACGTGCTCTTTCCCAATGACAACGATATGAAGGTACACATGGGAACGGAGTACACGTACCAGCGCCTGCTGGCAGTCCGCTTCGGCTACAAGTCGAACTACAACGTGCAGGGCGCCACGCTGGGGTGCGGTATCTACTACCGGAACCTGCGGTTTGATTACGCCTTCATGCCGATGGAGTTCGAACTGGGTGACAGTCACCGGATGTCCATCTCGGTGTTCTCGAACGGCTCGTAATACTCGAGTGTAACCGTTCCCCCCGAAAGACGTGCGTAGGAGTAGTGGTTTTCCCAGTCCCCCAGTATAACAAAGGTCTTTTCCCCGAATCGCTCGATATGCGGGTAGTGAATGTGGCCGGTGATAAAGACGTCGTTTTTCCACCGGTAGAATGAACCGGGCGCCATGGTTATCAGTGTTCGGGCCGACGCGGCGGTTTTCTTGTGAGTGATCCCCTTGCTCGCGCGCGAGAAATGTTTTGCGAAGCCGAACAGGAGGTCGGGATGAACAAGCCGTGCGAGCGCGATCGCCGGCCGGCTCCGTATGACGGCCTTGAGCATCTTGTATGTGTAATCCCCCGGCAGCAGCATATCGCCATGAGTCACCGTCACGCGCAGACCCTGGATATCGAGCGTCGTTAGAAGCGGCAGCGGGTTGATGCCGATCGTATCCGTCAGGTATGAACCTATCCAGTAATCGTGGTTGCCGCCCGTCATGAAGATATTCGTGCCGCTGCCGCGCAGCTCGTAGAGACCGGCAAGGATATCGCCGAAGTACTTTGGTACGGCGCTCTTGTATTCGAACCAGAAATCGAAGATATCGCCAACGAGATAGAGACTTTCCGAACCTTTGATCGATCGAAGAAAGGAGAGGAAGTACCGTCGCTTTTTTCTTTCATTATCGGTGATACTGTGGTATTTGAAATGTGTGTCTGATAGGAAAAAGATGTTTTCACTCAAGGTTCGTGCACCATCCGATCGGTCGAGCGCATTCGAACACAACCGCGATGAACGATATATGTCAGAGGGAATGTGAAATATCAAGTGAAAATGAGGCTGCATTTGATTCTTCGATAGGAGGGATTAGGTATGGATTCGTTGTGGGACAGGGTCAAGAAGAACCTCGTCGAATGGTACGGGACGGCATACGACAAGACGGATGAACTCGCCAGGATAGGAAAAAAGAAGGTGGAGATCATCGGTATCAACAGGGCGATCGAGAAGCATCTGTCGGAACTCGGCGGCAGGGTCTATGACCTGATCGTCGTGAAGAAAAAGGCGGGCGAGGTTGCTATCGACCCGGAGGTCGCGAAGCTCGTCGACGGGATAGGCAAGCTCGAGGATGATTTACAGCTCAAGGAGAAGGAGATTGAATCGATAAGAAAAGAGGAGAAACACGATAACCAGGCAGAGGAGAAAGAAGAGGAATGATCATCTGGAAGATAACCAGAAAATCGATGAATGTCGGAGAAAAGAGCAGTTTTTTCGAGGATAGTGATTGAATCTCGCGGAAATGGTTGTTTTCCTTGTGATTTTGATAAAGAGAACAAAATATTCAAACTTGACATAATGGAAAATTTACTGTAAACTTTGACCCTGGAAATAGCCAGTTAAGCAAGCACCTGTATTTTAAATAAAGGAAACCAGTCGCCAACCGTTGCCTGAATAAATAATACCCCACCAGAAAAAGTAATCAGAACCGCAACATCTGTGTATAATAATTCAGGGAGATAGAATGTCGGTTAACGGTGGGAATCGAGGCAGCAGAGAGAGGTACGGAAGAACGGGTTAAAGCGGAGAAGAGATTGAAACGGATCATGGGCTTTACAACTCCGTTATATTTGATTACATTATTAGTGAGGGAAGAAAACCATGCAGACTGAAAGACGTGACGGTGATTACCTGGGGGAAAGGAGTCTTGATCTATACCTCAAGGAGATAAACAACACGCCTCTTCTTACCCGGGAACAGGAGAAGAAACTCGCCCAGAAGATCAGGAAGGGCAGTGAAGAAGCGCTGCATGATCTCGTCAAGGCGAATCTTCGTTTTGCCGTATCCATCGCAAAGCAGTATGTCAACCAGGGGCTGTCGCTCGCCGACCTGATCAACGAGGGCAATCTCGGATTGATCAAGGCGGCTCACAGGTTCGACGAGAAGCGCGGGTTCAAGTTCATCTCGTACGCGGTATGGTGGATCCGCCAGGCGATGCTTCAGGCGCTGGCGGAGCAGTCGAGGATCGTCAGGCTGCCGCTGAACAGGGCGGGGACGCTCTACCGGATCGGGAAGACGGCAAGGCAGCTCGATCAGGAGCTCGGGAGAACTCCCGAGATCGAAGAGATAGCGGAGAGGCTGAATCTCTCTCGAGAAGAGGTCAGGGACACGATGCAGATCGCGAACAGCCATCTCTCGCTCGATGCGTCTTTTAACAACGACCAGGAAGAGAACTGTCTCATCGACTACCTTGCCGACGATGATCAGGAGCCTACCGATGAGATGACCTATACACATGCCCTGTCCGAGGATATGAGAAAGGCTCTCGATACCCTCACCTATCGGGAGAAAACGATCCTTTCACTCTACTTCGGACTGGAGGGCGAGGAGCCCCTCACGCTCGAAGAGATTGGCGGAAAGATGAGCCTGACGCGTGAAAGAATCCGCCAGATCAAGGAAAAGGCGATCCTGCGTCTTCGTCACAACACGCGCAGCAAGTATCTGAAAGGGTACGTCGATGAATAGGTAACCTGTTACTTTGTATTATGTTATTCAAAGGGTGGCGATTTTATCCCCGCCCTTTTTTAGTGGTGCAATATATGGTACGGCGCTTGCACAAGGCCGGAAAGTGAGTGAGGGAAATATTTCTTGACATCGGGGGGGGGGAGAACGTAATTTGACCCCCGAGTATGGGAAAAGCACCCGCAAGAACAGAAAATTCAGGTATGGACAGGTATTTAACATTTCTTTATATCCGCAGGGGCAACGCCGGAGTGAAATCGTTCCGGGTTCACCGGGGCCTCGCCGTCTCACTGTCGGTTGTCTTCGCCGCCATGCTGATCACGTCCGTTACGCTGGCTGTCAGGTACTCGGGGTTCATGCTCGATTCGCGGAAACTTACGGAACTGCAACGCGAGAACGATGAACTGACCGGCAATATCAGGAGTTTCGGGGCGAAGATCGAGGAGTTGGAAAGGCGGATGGAGGCCAACCTCGAGCTTCAGAACCAGGCACGGGTACTCGCTCATCTCGACCCTGTTCCGGACGATGTGATGGAGGTGGGTATCGGGGGGCCGGGTCCGGAAAGGGAGATGTCGCGGGAGACCGGGTACGAAGCGCTTCTGGTCAGTCTCGAGAAGGATCTCGACATGCTCGTCCGGCAGTCGGACCTCGAGGTAGAGAGTTACCACGAGGTCATCGATATTCTCGAGAGCGAGAAGAAGGTGCGTGATTCGACGCCATCGATCAGACCCCTGAAGGGCGGGTACCTCTCGAGCAGGTTCGGAAGAAGGATGGATCCTTTTACCGGGCGGATCGCGAGGCATCTCGGTGTCGACTACCGGGCAAGAACAGGGACGGCCGTCATGAGCACGGCCGATGGGATGGTGACGATGGCGAAGAAGAAGGGAAGCCTGGGTCTGGTGATCGAGGTGAATCATGGAAGCGGGTTCAGAACGAGGTACGCACACCTTTCCAGGATACTCGTCAGTCGCGGCCAACGTGTCAAGAGGAGCGAGATAATCGGCCTGGTCGGGAACACGGGACGTTCTACCGGCAGCCACCTTCACTATGAAGTGATCTTCAGAAAGACTCATCGCAATCCCCTTAATTATGTCATCCCCGAGGGTGTCTATTTCGACTAGGCACGTGCACGACTCTCGGCGCCAACCCTGTGTATTTTTCTTGTAACCCGCCCCTGGAATACATAGACTTCCATCATTCAGCGTCATTTTGACGAGGGGGAGGATTTGCTGGCCAGTTTACGTAAGTCGGCCCTGCCGGTCTCGGCGGCGATCGCGCTGCTCATACTGGCGCGCATGGCGTCGGCGGACCCACCGGCCGTTCCGAGGCAGGTCAGGAAGGTCCGGTACTGGTCGGCGCCCGAGCGCACCCGCGTCGTCCTCGATATGAGTACCGATTCATACTACCGCGTGAGAACGCTGACGAGTCCCCACCGGATCGTTGTCGATATCTCATCCGGGAGGTTTTCATCCAGGGTCAAGCCGATCGAGGTGAATGACGGCACGATCGATCGTATTCGTATCAACAGGCTCCGTTCCGGCGCCCAGGTCGTGCTGGATCTTCCCGGGAAAACGACGTACCGGACGTTCGCGCTGAAACCAAACAGGAACAAGCCGCACCGGATAATTATCGACGTCGACCGGGTTCTTTCAAGAGATGAGATATACCGTGCGAGAAACAGGGCCAGGGAGATCGCGGGAAGCGGCGATTATGTCGTGATTATCGATCCGGGGCACGGGGGCAGCCAGCCCGGCGCCTGTTCGAGATCGGGTATCAGGGAGAAGGACATCGTACTGGCAATCTCGAAGATGCTCGCCGATGAGATAAACGCTCACGAGGGGTTCAGGGCGGTTATGACGAGGACCGGTGACTACGATGTCGGGCTCGGGAAACGGATCAACATCGCCCGCACTCACGGCGGGGACTGCTTCGTGAGTATTCACGTCAATTCGGTAAGGAGTTCCAGGCCGCGGGGATCGGAGGTTTTTTTCCTGTCGCTTGAAGGAGCAACGGACGAGAATGCAGAGGCGGTCGCCGAGCGCGAGAACATGCTTCTCGAGATGGGAGATGAAGGAGAAAAGATCACCGATGATCTCAAGTCGATCCTCTTCGACCTGAACAGAAGCAATATCATGAAACGGAGTTCGCTGCTCGCCGGAGAGATCGCCACGCAGATGAGGTCGATTCAGGCACTCCCTTTCAGGGGTGTAAAGCAGGCAAACTTCGTTGTTCTCAGATCGATCGCGATGCCTTCAGTGCTATTCGAGACCGCGTTCCTGTCGAATAAAAAAGACGCCGGACTCCTCAGGAAAAAGGAGGTGCTGAAAGGTATTGCCCATTTGCTGGCAAGGGGTATCATGAATTTCCTTGTCAAGCGTCCCTCTTCGGATACATACGCCGAAGACGTAAGACAGGTGATACATACCGTTTCTTCCGGCGAAACGCTCTGGAGGATTGCGAAGAGGTACGGTGTTACGGTTGAAAGGATCAGGTCGCTCAACGGCCTGGGCGGGAAATCACGGATAAGCCCGGGGCAGAAGCTCCGGATATACAGGTAAAACACTGTGAGGCGGGCGGCATGAAGGTGCGTTCCGGTTGGTTGATGCGGACGATCACGGCAAACCTGGGCACAAAGATCATCTCGATCCTGTTCGCCGTATTCCTCTGGCTGCTCGTGACGGCGCAGATGCAGGATAAGCAGTCGTTCAGGGTGCCGCTCACACTCACCGGTATACCCGACAGCCTCACGATCGTTCACGAGGTCCCGCAGTTCGTCGAGGTCTCGATCAGGGGTCCCCGCATCACTTTTCTGAAGCTGCGTTTCTTCAGCAGGTTGAAGGCGTCCGTCGATCTTTCCATGGCGAAACGCGGCCGGGTGAACATCCCGCTGTCATCCGCCATATTGAATCTTTCGGAAAACCTCGATCCGCGCAGCGTCACCGTTGACAACCCGAAGACTCTCAGCGTCAATTTCGAGCGGGTTATAACGATAATCGTCCCGGTGAAGATCGCGTACAAGGGCGAGATACCAAAGGATATCATCATAGTGGGTCACCCCGTTATCATACCTGACAAGGTCAGGATAAGGGGAGCAGCGAGTATAGTCGACGGGATCACT
>DAOVFR010000007.1 GCA_030672805.1 Candidatus Krumholzibacteriota bacterium | reverse complement strand
CTTGGTGACGAAATCCACTGCGCCGTATTCGAGGCAGGTCAGTGTCATACGTGCCCCGTCCTCCGTATGGGCGCTCAGGATCACAACGGGGGTCGGCCATTCGCTCATGATGTAGCGAAGTGTCTCCAGACCGTTCATGCGGGGCATCTCGAGATCGAGAGTGACACAGTCCGGCTTGAGCTCCACAAGCTTCTTCAGCACCTCCTGCCCGTTTGAACCGGCACCGACTACCTCGATTCCCGGGTCGCTGCCCAGTGCCTCGATAATGATCCGACTCATGAGTGTCGAATCTTCACCGACTAGAACCCTGATCGACTGCCTGTCACCCTCCCGCCGGTTACGGAACATCAATATATCTCCTCGTTACAGTACGCATCCTGTACGAGTACGCTACCGTCTGTTGTGTCCAGGACAATGGTCCTTCCCCTGTTTCCACCGACGCATTCCGATACGATCGGGATTCTCAGCGCGTTCAGTTCAGCCCTGGCGGCCTTCACGTTTGCGCTTCCGATCTGGATGACACCCCTGCATCCCTTCACATCCCCGAACATCTCAGCCCCGCCGAAAAGTTTCGCCACTGTTCCTTTCAGGTTCGCTCCTTCCCTCACCATCTTCCCCAGCATCAGCGCGATGGCGGTATCGACGAACTTCGCCATGTTCCTGTTGTTTTTCACCGAATCCCTTCTCGGGTGCATGACGTGCGCCATTGCACCGAGTCGAATCTTCCCGTCGTACAGGATGATGCCGAGACAGGACCCGAGGGCCATTGTCATCAACCTCTCCGGAGCCTTGCCGATCCTGTACTCGGCGAGTCCCACCTTTATTACCTCTCCCGTTTTCCATGTTCTATTCATACCGTGTCCATTCCGGAACCGGGCCCGCTGTTATCCCTTTATCCTCGGACGCCCTTAATCTCCGACATATCAGACGGTCACACCGTCCGTTGCGCAATTGTCCGTAATTTCCTCGATATTCAGGCATTTCTCGATGATCTTCTTCGGATCTATGACGATGATCATTCTTCCCGACACCTGGATGATCCCCGACACACCGGCATCCCCGCGCCGGCCCCTCCCGATATCAGGCGATCCTTGAATATCCTTCGGGGATATCCTCACGACTTCTATCACTTCATCGACGATGAATCCGAACCCCCCACCTTCCGCATCGAGGATGATGATATGTTCTTTTCTCCTGTCTTTCGTGCCGTCGGATCTCCTCACGTGCAACACCATGTGTATCTTGATAACCGGTATGATCTCGCCCCTCAGGTTGATCACGCCCTCCACCGGATCGGACATCCCGGGAACGGGAAACCTGTCCAGGGGCCGAATGATCTCCTTCACCTTCCAGACCGGCACTCCGTAATGCTCTTCACCAAGTCTGAACGTGACAAACTGGAACCATGAATCGGTTCTCCCTCTTGATTTATCGATTTTCATCTGTACGAACTCCCCGTGAACCCATGGCGTTCAATCAGGCGAACTGGACCTCTTCCTCTTGAACATTGTCTCCGACCTTGAAGCGTCCGACATGATCCCGCAGCTGGATAGCCATGTCGCTCAGCTTCTGGGAGGAGGATGCAACATCTTCCATGCTCGACGTCATCTGTTCCATCGAGGCAGCGGTTTCCTGGGTAGCGGAAGCATTTTTCTCCGCACTCCCGGAAATCTCATCGATCGACCGGGAAACGTTCTTCATGCCGCGGGAAAGCTCCTTGGTTGCGGCGGAGATGCGCCTCGTCATGTCGCCCGAGCTCCGCAGTACCTCGACGATCTCGTCAAGCGACTCGCCGGTGCGCGTGATGACGTCCTTTCCCTCGGTTACCTCCTTGGCCCCGCGCTCGATGCTTGCAACGGCGGTCCGGGTATCATCCTGCGTTTGTGCGATCAGCGTTGCAATCTCGTCGGCGGCCTTCGCGCTGCCCTCGGCAAGCTTTCTCACCTCATCGGCGACAACGGCAAACCCGCTGCCAGCCTCTCCAGCGCGGGCCGCTTCGATGGCCGCATTCAGGGCAAGCAGGTTCGTCTGATCCGCGATATCGGTGATTACATCGACGATCTCACCGATCTGGTTCGACCGCTCACCGAGATGACGGATGATCTCCGCCGATTCACTGACAACCTCGTAGATCCTGTTGATTTTCTCGACGGCCTCTTTTGCCGCATCCCCACCCTTCGTTGCGGTCTCGGTCGCGTTTATCGCGGCAGACGCGGCAAGTTCCGCGCTGTTGGCAACCTGTTTCACTGACCGCTCCATATTCCTTGTCTCCTTTATCATGTCGTCTACCATGTGCGCCTGGAGATCCGTCGATTTCGCGATATTCTGCACGGTGAGCGACGTTTCCTCGGTGATCGAGTTCATTTCCTCCGTCGAGGCCGAAAGGCTCTGTGCCGAGAAATTGACCTTATCGGCCGTGCTCCGGATCATCCTGATTATTCTGGCAAAGTTGCCGAACATCTCGTTGAGCGTGTTACCGAGACTTCCCAGTTCATCCTCGGAATTGATGGCGATACGCGCGGTCAGATCGCCGGCCTTGCTCGCAAGCGCCTTACTGGCCGAAAGCAGTTGGCGTACCGGTTTTTTAAGGATGAAGTGAATCATGAGGTAACAGAATCCGAAACCGGCGACAAGGAGTATGGCTGCGGAGCCAATGATCCGTTTCCCGTATCCCGCGGACACTTTCGCCCGATCACCCGGAACAAGATGAATCCGCAATACATTGCCCGTTTCTCCCGCCATCGGGACGTTCACAACGACGCCTCCCGTTTTCCCCGCGTCTCCCGTTTCGTTTCCTTTCCCCTCGCTGGCGGGGATCTCCGGCACCGGACCGGCCCATGACACCGAGGAGGACGCGGCAAGCACACCTTCGCGGTCGAATATCTCGATGCTGCCGATGCACGGGTACTCGGTTTGCAGGGACTCGAATACCTTGAACAGCCTCTCCCGGTCGTCGATTCCGGCAAGTGCCGAAACAGCGACCGAGACGCTCCCGGCCCAGAATGAATCACGGCTCATTACGGACCTGTTCACTTCCCTTTCGGCTAACTTGAAGAAGGCGAAAGAACCGGTCGCGCAGGCCAGGAACGTAACCAGGCTTGTGGCACAGAACACCTTGCCGCTGATACTCTTCGTAAAGTTAATAATTCTCATTGATGATCCTCCTTGGATACAGCCTGTAATACTTCCTTGCGGTATATTTTGCTCCGCGCCGCGAAGAGCTCGAACAGGTCAAGCTCCGGTTCCGCCACAGCTTCACTCTTTCCAAGCATGAGAAATCCGGTGTCATTAAGCGCCGAATGAAAATGTCTTATGATCGTTCCGCGTACCTGGTGATCGAAATGAATCATCACATTCCTGCACAGGATCAGGTCGAGCATAGAATAGGGCGGTTTCGAGAACAGATCATGAATACGGAACCTGACGAGGGACCGAATATCGGAAGAAACCGTATAATGGTCCCCGTTGTGTTCGAAATACCGCTCACGCATGTGCCGTGGCAGATCAACGATCTTGCAGTCCTGATATACACCCTTTCTCGCTGTTTTGCAGGCTTCCTCCGAGATGTCGGAACCGAACGTTTCGATCCTGAAATCGACGCCTCGCTCGCGGAGAACCTCCATGAGAACCATGGTGATGCTGTAAGCCTCCTCACCCGTCGAACATCCAGCGCTCCATATCCTGATAACCCGGTTATGTATCGAAGTTTTATGTTCGATGATCTTCGGAAAAACCTCGGCGACGAGCGTCCTGAAAACGTCTTTGTCCCGGAAGAACCCTGTTACATGTATGGTCACAGTATCGAGAAGTGCCTGGAGCTCTCCCGGGTGATTACCCAGATAAATCAGGTACTTGTTGAAATCGTCATATCCTTGCATGGTCATCCGGTGCATGAACCTTCTCCTGACACAGGATGCCCGGTACCTTGATAAATCGATTCCGCACCTAGAGCGGACCATCAATGCAAGCTCGTCCAGGCTCGGTATGTCGCAATCATTCATCATTCAAAGTCCGTGTGAAACAAGCAGCCGGACGATCATTTCTCGTCCAACCGAGACCTCGAAAAAAACATTAAAGGAATCCCTGCATCCTGCCGATAACAAGAGGGGGATTGTGTCGGGAAACCGAATTTGCAAAAGCCGTACCACACAGGAAGTTCCGTGATTTGCGGGTATCGCCATACGCCGCTGACGGACATTTACGAATAACGGATTGGTACTGTGTCAATTATACGTAAGGAAAAATTCAGGGAAGCGATGGGGAACACCAGGGAACAACGAGGCGGCACAGGAGTTTTTGCACCGCATAATTGCTTTTTGCAACAGGATCCGGAGAGGAATGAACGATGAACGCTATATGGAAGAAATCGTTATCTCCCGATACCGGGAGTGCCCGTTCAATGATACTGCTCGGCAAGGTTCGGGCATTTCTTTTTCGGAAGGGAAAAGAAAAAAGTCGAACCCCTGTCTTTTTCGCTCTTGATCCATACACGCCCCCGGTGAAGTCCGATATAATGCTTGACCAGCCGGAGACCAATTCCCATCCCATCGGATAACCTGTCGGCCCCACCATCGATCTGGGTGAAATTATCGAAGATTGTCTGGATATCTTTCCGGTCTATTCCCGGCCCGTTGTCAGTCACCGAAACGATGATCTCTTTCCTGGTCTGTCTCGTAACTACATGAATGGTGCTATGCTCCCTGGAAAACTTGATGGCGTTATTCAGGAGGTTCAAGCATACCTGCCGGATACGGAGTGGATCGAAGCTTATGATCGGGATGTCGTTATCGGAATCGACACTGATCTCCACTCCGTTCTGACCGGCGAACGCTTCGACAACCTTCACCGACATGCGTACGAGCTCGTTGATGCTTCCTGGAGTAACGTCGAGCATCGTCTCCGAGATCTCGACCTTCGAGAGATCGAGAAGATCGTTGATGTGTCCGAGCAGCTTGTTCGATTGTGTCTCGATGACCTTGAGAAACTCCATCCGCGTGTCGCCGTCGATCATTTGCTGTCTGTCCTCGATCAGGGCCCCGGTATACGCCATGATGATCGAAAGCGGCGTGCGGAGTTCGTGGCTGATCCTCCCGAGGAATTCACTCTTCAACTGGTCCAGCTCTTTCAACCTCTTGTTGATCGCCATGAGCTCGCGGTTCTGTATGGTAATCTTCTCCTGCATCTTTTTTCGCTCGGTTACATTGTGCGCGATTGCCAGGACATAGGGGTTTTCCTTGATCCTGAGCAGGGTGGTATCGATATCGACATAGACGACCTGGCCTCCCTTCTTGAGGTATGGAAGTCCAACGAGGTGATTCGTCTTTCCGCTCAGCACCCTGTAAAATGATTTCTTCGCATGGTCGCGCCGAACCGGTGCGGTAAAGAGAAAAACTTCCCTGCCTATCACTTCCTCGGGGTCATACTCGAACAGTTCGTGCGTGGCCGGATTGCACTCGACGATCTCTCCCGAGCAGTTGAGAAGCATGATAACGTCGCTCGCACTATTGATGAGCTTGCGATACTTCTCGCCGAGATCCTCCACGTTCTTGAGGAGTTTCGAGTTTTCGATCGCAATGGACGTCAACTGGCTGAACTTTGTGACCAGCTCCAGATCGAATTCCGAGAAATGGTTGGCCTGATAACTTCCGATGTTGACGGTCCCGATGATGGATTCCTTCGTGATGAGCGGCACAACGATGTCCGACATGAGGTTTTCCTCCGTCATGATCTCATTGAACCTCTCATCACCAGAGATGCATCCGCGAATGATCGGCTTCTTGTGAATCGCGACCCAGCCGATAAGGTTTGTCTCTTCCATCGGGATATACCGGTTCTCACCGGATTTTTTCCCGTTCCTCCTTACAACGTGACGCATGTAAAGGCAGTTCTCATCCTTCTCGTAGATGGCGACGCAGCCGATATCGTAGTCGATCACCTTCGAGAGCTCCCTCGAGATCGTCGAAAGGATATGGTCGAGATCGAGCCTCGAATTGATCACGTTGGCGATTTCCATGACAGCGGCGAGTTGGCGTTCCTCCCCGGTCCTTTCACGACCGCCGGGCCGCCCGTTCAGCTGTTTGCTGCGCAAAGTCGATTTCCTTTCGCGTTTTTGCGGCACGGTCCGCAACGATGAAACCTCTGCGAGTCATCATCGCCTCGCGAGGCGGAATAAGTGCAAGCCATTCCGTCAAATACAGAACCAGCCCCGGTCTGCGGCCGCGCCGTTGCATGGAGTGCCGCCGCATTGCACACACAAGCCGAGACAAGCAGGAAATATTCCATTTTAACGGGGGTGTCTCACAGGGAATGCATATCCCCTACTTGAAGGAGAACCTGCTCTTGAAGTGCCTGAGCTTGAGGTTGCGCCCGTAATCGACGTTGACTCCCGGAATCCTTTCGCGGTTATCGTAGAGAAGCTTTATTGCTTCGGCCGTCGAGAAAAGATCGCGTTCCTCGTAGAGGAGGCGGGGAACGGCGGCCCTGACATAGTTGAGGCGGGGATCCGGGGGAATTTCCTTCGATCCGTCGTACCTGCCGAATGAGTACAGACCTAGTTCGCAGAGCCTGTGCCCCGCGATAAGGAGCAGCGCGGTAAAAGCGATCGCCTTCAGGTCCTCGTCACGCGCGGTATCGCCGAAAAACCTGTCCATGTCGATGTAGACTGCGTTCCCGCCCGTCGGAAGAACTATCGGTATGCCGTGTTTCACCAGTCTTTCGCCGAACCGCTCGATCTGGCGTATCCGGATATCGAGATATTCCTGCCGCGTCACCGTCCGAAGACCCTCTATCACTCCCATCAGGTCCCTTCCGGCCAGCCCACCGTACGTGGGGTGACCCTCTGTCATGATCTGGTAATCAGTCAGTTCTCCCCTGAATCGTGGATAGGCCCGCGTAAAATCACCATCGTCCTTGATGAGAACCGCACCGCCGATGTTGACAAGACCGTCCTTTTTCAGACTGATGTGGAATCCGTCCGCGTGCCCGAACATCTCGTGGACTATCTCCCGGATCGCCCTGTCCCTGTACCCGTCCTCCTTCTGCTGGATGAACCAGGCGTTCTCGGCAAACCTGCAGGCATCGAGGAAAAACGGCACGCCGTATTTTTTTGTTATTTCCCTTATTTTGCCGATATTGGCCAACGAAACGGGCTGGCCGCCCCCCGTGTTGTTCGTCACGGTGAGATAGACGAGCGGCACCCTGTCCCGCTCGTGCTCGAGCAGGCTCTCGAGCTCCTCGAGATCCATGTTGCCCCTGAACGGGAAATCCTCCCTTTTCTCGATATGTTCCCTGCAGGGAAGGTTTACCGGGATCAGGTTCTTGTCCTCGATATTGCCTTCCGTCGTATCGAAGTGAGAATTGCTCGGAATGATGAAGAATGGTGGTTCGGATGCGACATGGCCGCCGGGGTGAAAACCCATCTTTGTCTCGATCCGAGCTTTAAGTGCGGGTAGAAGCTCGTTCGAGAGCTTCCGCTTCGAATCGCTTTTCCGTTTCCGAAGCTCCCTGCTGAGAATGGTGAAAAATGCATTCTCACAGGCACGTCCCTGGTGAAATATAAAAACGTTTTCGTTCTCGCCGACGAAGAGCGACTTGTCCTGTCCCCACGAAGGACCGAAGGTCAGGATAACCTGCTCCTTCAGCTCGAAGTACCCGGCGTTCGACCCGTACGCCTCGTCACCAAGGAGCATCGCCGACCACTGTTCCATCGTCATCGTCGTCGTTCCCGAATCGGAGAGGAGGTCACATCCGGGTATCATATCAGCCCGGAACAGAAACGGGTTGAGTCCCGCCTCCCTTATCAGGATTTCACGCCGCGCCTCGAAATCATGAATTGAACAGCTTCTGAATCGTACGACGGCGTTCCGGTAGGGGCGGGGGCTGTAATACCTGGAAAGCTCGTGCTCTAGATCAAGATTCTTATGGAATTTCTCTATGAAAAAATCTGTCACATCGGGCATTACAACCCCTTTCTGGGCGGTAGGTTCATGACCTCTCTCACTTCCGCGAGTGTTTCCCGTGCGATTGCCCTGGCCTTGCCGGCCCCGGCGCGGAGTATCTCGTCGATCATTCCAGGTTTTTCCTCGAGTTCCTTTCGCCGGCTCCTGATCGGCCGGAGTGCTTCGTTCATCCTGCCGGACAATTGCATCTTGCAGTCGACACATCCCCGGTCGCCCGCTTCACATTCGGAGCGCACGACCTCGAGTTCCTTCCCGTTGTAGATACCGTGAAACGCATACACGACGCAACCGTCGGGGTGCCCCACGTCGTTCTTCCTGATCTTCAGCGGATCGGTGAACATGTCCCTGATCTTCGCCGTCGTCTCATCCTCGTCGAACGAGATGGCTATATGATTGCCCGCGCTCTTGCTCATCTTCCTGTTCACATCGTCGAGACCGGGCACTTTGGGCACATCGGTGAGCAGCGCCTGTGTAATGGGAAAAACATCTTTGCCATAAAGGCTGTTGAATCGCTGGGCAAGGTCGCGCGTCATGTTGACGTGCGCCTCCTGATCCCTTCCGACAGGAACGAAATCCCCCTTGTACATGAGGATATCGGCAGACTGAAGAGTGGGATACCCGAGCAGCCCGTAGCTCGGCGACTCGATCTTGTAGCCGAGGACCATCTCCCTGTATGTCGGGTTGCGCTCGAGCCATCCGAGCGGAGTAATCATCGAGAAAAGCAGGTGGAGTTCCGCCACTTCCGGAACATGAGACTGTACGAACATCGAGCTCTTGTTTGGGTCGAGACCGGCCGAGACCCAGTCGATCGCCATCTCCCTGATCTTTGACCGAAGGTCCACCACGTTCTCGTATCCCACAGCATCCCCGCCGCCCGGGGTCGTCAGTGCATGCCAGTCAACGATAAAATAGAAGCACTCGTACTCTTCCTGCAGCACAACCCAGTTGTTCAGCGCACCAAGGAGGTTTCCCAGATGCAGGCTGCCCGTCGGTCTCATACCGCTCGTTACCCTGCCCTTACTCATCCGCTTCTCCTTTTATCGTTATGCTATTGGTATTTATAACAGTTTCACGGAATATCTCCATAAAAAAATTAGGGGTGGCAGGACTCGAACCCGCAACCCCCGGTTTTGGAGACCGGTGCTCTAGCCACTTGAGCTACACCCCTGGAAATACGATAAAACTTTCAAAAATAATAGCATTTACGCGGTGAAAGTCAAGCTATTTGGAACGGGCTTTCGGCCTTTCCCCGGGCGCCAGCGGCCCGGAACCGCAATGTTGACCGCTGATTCACTGTATGCTATATTACATCTCTCTTGTTCATACCGGAACATAAACCACCCAGCCCGGGGAAATCGGTATTATGAAATGAGCATGGTCCTTTTTATCGAACGGAGGTTCCTCGATGATCAATGGTATCCCGAAAATCGACATGCCGAAGAATGAACCGATCCTCTCATACGCACCGGGAACGAAGGAACGCGAGGAGCTGAAGAAAAAGCTCGGGGAACTCCTGCGCAAGAAGATCAATATTCCCTGCGTGATCGGGGGACGGAACGTCCGTACGGGCAGCCTCGGATACTGCCGCATCCCGCACGATCACAACCACGTGATCGGTGTCTATCATAAAGCGCGGCGCAGGGAAGTCGAGGCGGCCATAAATGCGGCGGCCAAGGCGAAGCCGGAATGGTCACGGATGCCGTGGGAGGCGCGTGCTGCAATCTTCCTGCGCGCCGCCGACCTGCTCGCCGGTGAGTTCAGGATGACACTGAACGCGGCCACGATGCTCTGCCAGAGCAAAACCGCTTTACAGGCAGAGATCGATTCGGCCTGCGAGCTCATCGATTTTTTCCGGTTCAACGTCTACTTCATGAAGCAGATTCTCGAACAGCAGCCCGAATCGTCCGCCGGCATGTGGAACATGCTGGAGTCGAGGCCGCTCGACGGGTTCGTCTTCGCGGTCACACCGTTCAATTTCACGTCGATAGCCGGCAACCTGCCGACCGCACCTGCCATCATGGGAAACACTGTCGTCTGGAAGCCGGCATCGAGCGCCGTCTACTCCGCCCACTACATCATGCGGCTTCTTAAAGCTGCGGGGCTTCCCAACGGCGTCATCAACATGGTTCCCGGTCCCGGATCGCAGGTCGGCGATCCCGCGCTGCGGCACCCGGATCTCGCCGGGGTCCACTTCACGGGAAGCACCGCGGTCTTCCAGGGCATGTGGGAGCTCATCGGAACGAACATCAGGAACTACGGTTGCTACCCCCGCATCGTCGGTGAGACGGGAGGCAAGGATTTTATCTTCGCACATCCGTCGGCCGACATTCCCTCGCTCGTGACGGCGATCGTACGGGGCGCGTTCGAGTACCAGGGCCAGAAATGCTCCGCCGCCTCGCGTGCGTATATCCCGCGCAGCATATGGCCGAAGGTGCAAAAGAAACTGCTCGCACAGATCGATACGATCAAGATGGGCGACATAATGGATTTCGGGAACTTCATGTCCGCGGTGATCGACAGGGCCACCTACGAGAATATCAAGGGCTACATCAACTACGCGAAGCGCTCGAAGTACGCGAAGATCATCGCCGGCGGCCGCTGTTCGGACAGGGTCGGCTACTTCATCGAGCCGACCGTCATCCTCACGAGACGGCCCGACTTCAGGACGATACGCGAGGAGATCTTCGGTCCCGTCATCACGATCTACGTCTACCGTGACAACCAGCTCGAAAAAACGCTCGACCTCTGCAACACCGCCTCGCCGTACGCGCTCACAGGCGCGATCTTCAGCGAGGACCGTTCAGCGGTTGTCGAGATGACAAGGGCGTTGAGGGATGTCGCAGGCAACTTCTATATCAACGACAAGCCCACCGGCGCCGTCGTCGGCCAGCAGCCATTCGGCGGGAGCCGGGCGTCCGGCACGAACGACAAGGCGGGGAGCCTGCTGAACATGATCAGGTGGACAAGTCCGAGAACGGTCAAGGAGACGTTCTGTCCGCCGACCGATTACCGGTACCCTTTCATGCTGGACGAGTGATCCGGCCTGCAGGGTGACTTGCGCCCCTTAAGCTCTACGCCATGACCGGTGCAAAAAACCCGGAACCGCGGTGAAACGCGGTCCCGGGTTTTCTATGTGCAGTGGCAGGTCCCACGTCCTCTATGCAAGCTCTTTCAGGACTGCCGTAAGCAGCTTCCAGAACGTTCCGACCGACGGGATATTCACCCTCTCGCCCGGTGAATGCGGGTGCTCGATCCACGGGCCGATCGACACCATGTCCATACCGGGGAACTTCTCGCCGATGATCCCGCACTCGAGCCCGGCATGGATCGCCTTGACCTCGGGCTCTTTGCCGAATTCCCTCTTGTGGATCTCCTTGACCGTGGCGAGAAGCTTCGACTCGAGGTTCGGCTTCCAGCCGGGGTACGGCTCGTTCTCCTCGACCGCCGCACCGGCCGCCACGCCCATGCTCTTGATCTTGTCGCGAAGCCCCAGGAGCTCCGATGCGATCGAACTGCGCGTCGAGGTGCCGATCACGACACCGTCGCCGCCGGTCGAGATGGTCGCCAGGTTGTTCGATGTCTCGACGAGGCCGGGGATATCCTTGCTCATAGCCGCCACGCCGTGTGGTAAATCGCCGATCAGTTTCAGAACCTTGTTCTGGTCGTCTTCCGAGAATACCTTCGTGATACCGTGCTCGGCCGGTTCGATCGTTATCGCGAGGACCTCCTTCTCGCTGTCGAGCTCACCGTTGATCGCGTCGACCTCTTTACCGACGAGCTCGGACAGCTCGTCGACCTCCGTCTCCAGCACCATCAGCCCGGCCTCCGCCTCGCGCGGGATCGCGTTACGCTTGCTGCCTCCCTTGATGCCGGCAAGATGGCAGGGCAGCGCCGTGAGGGCCTTGAGCAGCACACTTGCGAGGATCTTGATCGCGTTGCCGCGATTCTCATGGATATCGATCCCGGAATGGCCGCCGCTCAAGCCCGATACCTTCATCACGTACGCTTTTGTCCCGGCCGGCGCGTCGACGAAATCGACGGGCAGTCTCATTGTCGAGTCCCCGCCCCCCGAGCACCCGACGTAGACGGCGCCGAGCTCCTCGCTGTCGAGGTTCAGCATCATCTTCCCCTTAACGAAGCCCTCCTCCAGCTTTCCGGCACCGGTGAGTCCGACCTCCTCGTCCACGGTGAAGAGCAGCTCCAGCGGCCCGTGAATGACGTCCTCCGACTCGGAAACGGCCAGGCCGGCCGCTTCGCCGATGCCGTTGTCGGCGCCGAGCGTCGTTCCCTTCGCCGCAACCCACTCACCGTCCAGCTCGACCTCGATCGGGTCCTTGAGAAAGTCGTGTGCCACGTCGGAGTTTTTCTCGCAGACCATGTCCATATGTCCCTGAAGCACCACTGTCGGTGCATCCTCATGGCCCGGGGTGGCGGGAATACGGATAACGACGTTGCCCGTCGCGTCCTTTTCCGAATCGAAACCCTTGCTCTTCGCGAACGAGAGCAGGTACTCGGCCATCTGGGCCTCGTTACCGGACTCGTGCGGTATGCTCCTGATCTTGTCGAAATGCTTCCATAACGTCTTTGGATCCAGTCCACTGAGAACCATTACCTTCGACCTCCCTGTAAATGTTACAAACGTGTCCCAGGCAAACAAGGAAAGTGAAGTATACGTAATGCCAAAGATACGGTCAAGACTTCCATATCTGGCCGCCCATAATTTGCTGCATTGACTATTGTTACAAATGATCGTACCATTCATGATCATGGATTCGGGTAGAATCACGACGGGGCTCGTCATGATCGCGATCGCTGTCCTTCCGCAGGGGCTGCACGCGTCCTTTTCGAGATACCTCGACGTTCTCGATAAGAAGTTCGATCTTGAGTACGAGATCGATCTCTCCCGCCGCGAATTCGGCGAGGCGGCGGCGCTGCTCGAGCGGGGGGATACTGCGTGCTGCCGCGCCCTGATCCTCGACCGCCTGCTCGAGGGGCGGCACCGCTTTCGCCTAGAGCATTGGCCCTCGTACGACGACGCACTGGCCAGGGCGGACAGCCTGCTCGATAATGTTTTCATCCTGGGCGTCCACGAGCCCGTGCGTCTAACCGACGATCTGAAATGGACGGAGAATAATCCGTCCGGCTCGAAAAACTGGGAATTCAACCTCCACGCGCTTGACATCCTGTGCAGCTTGAACGCCGCCTACCGCGCAACCGGCGACGGTCGGTACCTCGACAGGGGCGAACGGCTGATCCGCGATTACGCGGCGGACAACTTCGATTCCGGCAAGATACCGAGCCATTACTCCTGGTACGATCACAGTGTGGCGTACAGAAGCATCCACACGATCGATTTCTGGCGCGTGTGGCTGCACGCCGGCTGCGGAAGGGAATTCGCGCGCCTCTACCTCGAATTCATCTGGCGCCATGCCGTCTACCTCGAGAAGAAGAAGTACTACACGGCGGGAACGAACCACGGCATCTACCAGAATGTCGCGCTGCTTCGGATCGCGCTCGCCTTCCCCGAGTTTCGCTCTGCGGGCATGTGGAGGGCCCTTGCGATCGAGCGGATGGAGAAGCAGGTCAGCGACAACTTCACCTCCGACGGTATCCACCGGGAATTCTCGCCGGGATACCACATCCTTTCAACAAGGCTGCTGGCGTGTTTTCTCGATGACCTGGGGGCCGACGAGGGGGCGCACCTCTCCGGCCGGTACAAACGCACTCTCGGGATGGCCAGGCGAAATTCAGTCTATCTCTTCCATCCCGACGGCAGGATCGCGACGATCGGCGATACGAGCCTGATGGAGGCCGACGCCGGGCTCGGGCCGATCGCCGGCCGCAATCCCGGGATCCGCTGGGTCGCGACGGGAGGAAGGCGCGGCCACCCGCCGCGCCGCCGGTCCATGGCGTTCCACCAGGCGCAGCTGTTCGTGATGAGGAGCGGCTGGGGCCTGTCGCGGCCCCTGCGCGAGGAGAGCTGCCTGATCGCCGACTTCTGCCCCTATGGCAAGGCCCACCAGCAGGACGATTATCTCTCCTTCGAGCTGACCGGAAGGGGATTCAGGTGGATAGTCGACCCCGGGGTCTTCAGCTACACCCCCTCCGACAAGCGCCGGAAATACGTCATCTCGCCGCAGGCCCACAATGTCATCATCCCTTACAGGCTGGGGGGCGCCACCTCCGGCGCACGCGTGAAGAGCGGGACCGGCAGGGGAAAAACGGCGATCAAGCGGCCGGCCGTCAATATCGATCTCATCGAATCGATCCAGAACACGGAGACGAGGATCAGGGAATGCGAACGGGCGCTGGAACGGGCCGGTGGCGCGGACGAGGACAGGCTCCTGCTCGTTCTCGCCATCAGTTATGACGAGCTCGGCACCGAACCTGAAAAGGCGAGAGCGGCGCTCGAGCGCATCATCGCGAAGGGCCCCGACAACGATTCATACGAGGTTGCAAACCAACTCCTCGCCACGATAGGGATCGCGCCGTCCGATATCGACTTAGTGGAAGAGGCAGCTCCGGCTTATGAGGAACCGGCGCTCCGGGAGACGGGACCGCGCCTGGTCTCGAGGATCGGCACGCTGCGTCCGAAGTCCGCCTCACCGGGCGGAGAGGCCGCGATCGGGCAGGGGGCCGGTCGGGAGCGCGGACCAAACGCACCATCCGCGACGCTGAAGGCCATGATGCCGTCGAAGAAACTGGGTTTGCCCACAGACGCCGCGCCGATCGTCGATTTCTGGATCACGAACCACGATTACGACTACGTCGAGGGCAGGTTCAAATACAACAACCTGTTCGAGCACGCCAGGGCGATACTGTTCGTCAAACCCCACTGCTTCCTCGTCGTGGACCGGATCAAGTCTAGCGAAGCCAATACCACCTTCAAGCAGCTCTTTCACGTTGCGCCGGCCGTCTCCGTCTCGAAGCGCGGCGACGGATTCGTGCTCGAGGCCGGCGATTCCGTGTCATGCCTGCTCGAGGTGCTCTCCGCGCCCGAAAACGTGGAGAGCGAGGTGATCGAGGGACAGCGGAGTCCCGAGTACCAGGGTTGGTATTCGGGCACATTCGGCAACTTCGAGCCGGCACCCGTCATCCAGTTTTCATTCACCCCGCCGATGCCCGGCAATTATTTCTTCGCCCATCTCTTCGTGCCGGCCGGCAGGGACGGGATCGAAAGGTACCGCGTCGAGGTGAACGGGGAGTGCCGGTGGGAAAAGTACGAGCCTTCCCCGATCGAGTTCGAGATCGTCGAGCCGGGACACCGCACAACCGTCTCTATTCTCCCGTCGAACAGGTTCACACTGTCCGGCAGGATTCCCGACGTCTCCGGGCCCTCGATCGAGGTTACCCGGCTCAGACGCTGACCGCGATTTTTTCACGGACCGTAACGCAGTGAGGTAAACGCATGATCGAGGAAATTGAGGTCCGTACGAGGAAGCGGTGCGAGCTGATCGATATCACGGGCAGCGTCAGGAAGGTGGTCGCGGGAAGCGGCGTATCGGACGGGGTCTGTCATATATTCGTCCCGCACACAACGGCGGCGGTCACGATCAATGAAAAGGCGGACCCGAACGTGGCACTGGATATCGAGGCGACGCTCGAAAAACTGGTGCCCCCCGACCGGGGATACCTCCACATGGAAGGAAACTCGGACGCCCATGTGAAGTCTTCCCTCGTCGGCGTCTCCACGCTCGTGCCGGTACAAGGCGGGAATCTCGTGCTGGGGACATGGCAGGCTGTCTTTTTCTGTGAATTCGACGGGCCCAGGAACAGACGGTGCCTCGTGTGGGTCTCGGAATGATTCACCACGGGTAGAGATCGAAGGTGAACCCGAGGGAAATCCGCTCCTCCTCCTCGAAGAGGGGAAGCCTCCTCCCCCTCTCGACGACCAGTTCCAGGTCCGGATGGTACCACCTGTTCGAAGGTCTCTCGACGACGTCCCTCAACAGGAGGCGCAGCCGGAAGGAATGAAACTCCTCGAAGCGGTCGCCCAGTTCATCGGGCCAGAAGGACTCGAGACAGTACGAGAGCTGGAATCCGTACAGAAATGTCCATGTGAACCGGGCCCGCGCAAGCGGGGTCGTCCTCTCGAAATCGTCACTGCCCCACACTTCCTCGTCGTTCGAATGATACCACGCATATCCGAATCCGAGCTCCACCCCCTTGAACACGCTGAGGCAGTACCTGTTGATCGAATCGAACAGGTTGTCGATACGGATGGAGCCCTCCACGGTGAGATCGTGCGAGAAGATCCGGTTTCCGCCATCCTCGCCGCTGAATTCGGACCGTACGTGACCGTACCGCGCGGCAAGCTTCATTCTGAGGTCCCCGACCCACTCCGCCCTCGACAGCGACAGCCCGGATCTCCTCAGGCTTGCCGGTGTTTTCCCCGATTCCTCGAGCCTGTATGTGACCCGCTCGTGCTCGAAGCTGGGCGCGATGCTCCACCCCCCGAAACTGAACTCCGGCTCGATCACGAGACAGGAATGCGATCTCTCGGCCGAGAGGTCGTACTCGTACCTGAACTGGTTGAGCCGGTACACGTCGCCGCTTCGCGAGAAGGCGGAGGCGATATACCGTGTGAAAAAACGCTTCGGACCGCACGGCTCCTCTCCCG
This sequence comes from Candidatus Krumholzibacteriota bacterium, assembly GCA_030672805.1. GTDB lineage: Bacteria > Krumholzibacteriota > Krumholzibacteriia > Krumholzibacteriales > Krumholzibacteriaceae > DAOVFR01. Next base: position 6,970 of record DAOVFR010000007.1, on the reverse strand, counting down.
GCACGACGGAGAACGGATCGCACACCGGGCCGATCAGAACCTCCTCACCGTCGTCCGGAATATATCTCACCGTGTAGCACCGCCTTCCCCTCAAACGGCCCGAGGACAACACCACAACGACGGTTCCCGCATCCATCCGTACGACTTCGACGCGCGAGGGAACAAACGGCCCCTTGCCGCTATCGAGACAGTCGATCCTGAACCTCGAGCGTTCGAGCGTCAGATCGGCCGCCCTCCCGCCGTCGACCGTCATGGTGACCTCGATCCAGTAATGACCCCGGTCGAAGAACACAACCGCCTCGGCACGGGATATGCCGGCCGCGGCGTACCCGCGCGAGATGCACACAAGAAGCACGGCCGTGATGCAGATAATATATCCCAGCACATTTACGGTCTCTTTTCGCATCAAGGCTCCTCCGCGTAGGCGCCCGCGCGCAGAAGGTGTTCGCCGAACTGGGCGAACGTCTCGCCGGTATCGAAATGCGATCTGATCTTCTCACTTTCGAGTCCCGTTCGATCGCCGAGTGCCGTAAACACCTCGTCGAGCAGCGAGCTTTCCGGGATGTACTGGCTGTTGAAGTCACCGATGGGCGGCGGGGACGGACTGTCGTAAAAAATCGAGATGAAATCGTGCTCGCTGATCCCCGTCCGCTCCGAGAATACAGCGGCTATATCACGGAGGATCATCCTTCTTTGCTCGAGCCAGCTCGGCGAGTTCTCCACTTCCTGCGCACCTCCCCGGAACCCGGTATGGAAATTCCACTTGAACCAGCGGTTAAACGGCAACTTGCATGGAATCGTCTGGCCAGCATACGGATTCTGAACCGGCATTGTCAACCGGCAATCATGATCGGAATGTAACAGACGGGGATACGTGCGGCGCGGCTGACGATCAGAAGAGGTAGAAGAACGGGAACAGCCCCTTCGTTTCACGCTCGAGACGGATATCGAGGTAGACATCGGTGACGTTGACGACGCCGACGGTCGGCTCGCCGGTCTCGATAACGGTCTTGATGTAGAACCTCTCCTGCCGCATCGCCCGAAGCGCGATCCCGGGACTCCGTATTGCAACCAAGTGGTGTTCCCCGGCCGTCTCAACACGCGTAGAGTATATCCTCACGTTCAGATCGGGATCGGACAGGTTCCCGTCACCCGGCTCGAGACCTATATACAGATCGACTTCTATCGGATGAAGGATGTACTGCACACGGACCGACGCGAAGAGATCTACACGAACAACCTCGAAATCATCGTTCCGGATCTCATCCGGAACCTCGACCTCCACTTCATCGAAATAGTAGCTCTGTACCGTGGCAAGCACTATAGGGTCGAAGTCCTCCGGATTGCCCCTCGTGCTAACAATGATCACGGTCGTACAACCGGCCGCCGCAAGCGCAATGCAGACAGGAATCATAAACCTTCTCATGTCCGATCCACCTTGTCAGAACCTCCAGAGTATCGAGAGGTGCGGCAGCACCGGTATGCCGATATCCTCGTCGAGCTCGATCCCGGGCAGCAGCGCGCCGAGCGTCAGGCTGAAGCTCTCCATGATGCCGAGACGAAAACCGGCGCCCGCCCTGGCCCGCCCGTAAGAAAGATCGTACCCGAACTCCAGGATCAACTTCAGATGATCCAGCGCATCCAGGTCCAGCCCCCCCATGATGCTCCTGTGATCGGTCCGCTGATCGACGGAGAGAAACACCGATGCGGTATCCCGCTCGACCGTCAGATTGAATGGGCTGTCGGAATCGAGACGACCCTCGAGGTACCGGTACTGGAAGCCGGCGTGAATCCTGATCCGCTCGTGAAGCCTTTTGCTCGCCGATGCAAAGAAGCAGATATATTCGAGACCGCTGCTCAGGTCCATGTCATCGTCGCTGAAGCTCTCCCTGACCGCACGCTCGAGGATGTACCCGGATGAAAGAAGGTTGTAATACCCAAGGCCGACCGCCACCGCCGGCACCGGTCCCCCGTCCATTAGAAGACCCAGCTTGACCTGCCCGTTGACGAAGCCCACCGCATCGAAAAGAACGTTAGTTGTGAATTGCATCCTCCCAGCGACACCGAAACCCGATTCCCCGAACCCCACCTGGACGTTCCCCCCACGACCGAGAAGGTACCCCGTCTCGAGGTTGAGCAGTTTGACCGGATAGTCGAAATGCGCGGGGCGGCCCGCGACCGAGGGTCCGGGCGCGAGCAGGCACACGGAGACGGCAAGCGCCGGAAGCAGAGCTGTAAACATTCCCGTTCGCATATACGCCTTTCAGCAACATTCCATTTATCGGGAGAATGTCAGAAATTCTTTACATCGATGATACAATGAGACAAAAAAATGCCGCCTGAACTTGACCCTAGCTCCTAAGAAGTGGAAAACGATTCTAAGGGACTCTCATCGGAGCGTTGTGAGTCGATTACCTGATGGCTCAGGCGGGAGTCTTTCCCCGATAAGCGGCTCATCTCCTAGGGGAAGAGATGGGGTTTTGTGGTAGGAAGGAAAAGACTCCCATTTAATGTTCAGGCGGCAAACCCTGTTATTTCTTAAAGGCTTATACTCCTTCTACCTCCATATAATTATAATACTCCAGACCTGATCAGTTCCTTCTATTTTAGAAAAATTATAAATTATTTCTATCAGTGCCCTACAAACTACCCTCGGGATCGCTTACAATGCCGTGCTTATACATACTGTACTTGTACATGCGTATAAAGTCTAACCCAATCAATAAAATTTTACAAGTGGGGGAAAGTACCTATTTTTCAGATATCGAAGAACCGCAGCATTACCACCGGATCAAATCAATCTACCAGTCCGATACTGATCGCGTAGCGGACCAGCCCCGCCGTCTCGTGGATCTCGAGCTTGCTCATGATGTTCGCCCTGTGGTTCTCGACCGTCTTGACGCTGATGAAGAGCTGTTCGGCGATCTGCTTGCTCGTGTTTCCCTCGGCGATCAATTGCAGTATCTCCCGCTCCCTTTTGGTCAGGCGGCTGAACTCATCCACCCTCTTTTTACCGGAACGGGTCATCCTCCTGTAGTTTTCCAGGATCCTCGGCGAGAGGTCGGGGCCCAGGTACGTCTTGCCTCTCAACACCTCATCGATCGCGTCGGCGATACTTTCCGTTGCCGTTTTCTTCACGAGGTAGCCGTGTGCTCCCGCGTCGAATGACTTGTAGATGTACTTCTCCTCTTCATGAATGGTAAGCATGATCACCTTGACACCGGGATATTCCCTGTGGATCTTCCTCGTGGCCTCGATCCCGTTCAGCTTCGGAAGGCTGATATCCATGACGACCACGTCCGGGCGAAGCTCCCCGGTCATCCTGACACCCCCGCGGCCGTCCGACGCTTCCCCCACAACCTCGATCTCCCTTTCTTCGAGTACACGTTTCAACCCCTGGCGCACGATGGGATGATCCTCCACCAGGAGCACTTTTATCCTGTCAGACATCGTTCACCTCCAATGGAATGGTAACCCGGATCCGGGTTCCACTTCCAGCAGAAGATTTGATCTTGAAATCCCCACCGAGCGATCGAACCCGTTCCCTCATGCCCACGATGCCGAGACCCTTTGCAACCGTTTCGCCGTTATCCAGGTCGAATCCGGATCCGTTGTCCTCGACCACAAGGATGACCCTGGGGTACCCCTTCGTTATTTTCACCGAAACGCGAGCGGCCCCCGAATGCTGCACGACGTTCCGGAGCGCCTCCTGTATGACGCGATACAATGTGAGTGACGTGTCCGGGGGAAGCTCATCGTTGAAGCCGGCCGCCTCGATCTCGACGTCCAGCGCTTCACACTTGATGAACCGGTCCACGTACCATTCGATCGCCGGGACGAGGCCAAGATCATTGATCATCGCCGGGTGCAGGGAATAGGAAAATTTTCTTGCGCTGTCCGTAATGGCCCGCATCTGTTCCTTCATCCGGGCCAGCAGGTTCCTCCCCTCCGTGTCATCGTGGTCGATCCTGCCCTCGAGCATGTCGAATTCTACGTTCAGGGCGACGAGCAACTGCCCGATATCATCGTGAAGGCTCACCGATAGCTTTCGTCTCTCTTCCTCTATGGAATTGATCAGCCATGTCGCAAGCCGCTTAAGCTCCAGTTTCCTCTTTTCGAGCACGTCCATCAACTCGAGCCGCTCCAGGGCAATTCCCATCTGCTTGCCGAGCAGTTCGAGGAATGCCCGTTTCTCCTTTGGTATATCCCTGTCGTGAGGATAGCCGAGCGCGGCGTATGCGACGACCCTGTCGCCGGATCGGAAAACAAACACGATGGTTCTCTTTATTCCGAGTTTCTTCTTGATCCACTGCCGCTGGCTTGTAAGGCCGGGCATGTCCTCCTCCGTGACGAAGACACCATTCGACGCAAGTATCGCCTGTATCGCCTCGTCATCGAAGTCGACCGCACGGTACATTTTCGATGCCTCCTCGATGTACTCCCTGTCAGCCCCCAGGGACGGACCGATGATGGCGTTGAGCACCGTTTTTCCGTTCTCGTAATCGAACTCGTAGAGGCCTGCTGCTTTCGCCCCGCAGTAATCGGCCACGGGTTTCAGAATCTCGCGAAAGATCGTGCTGCGGTCATGGGAAGAAGAGATCACTTTATGAAGCTTGTTCAGGAGCAGGAGCTCATTGTACCTGTCCTCGATCTCCTTCTGGAATTCCTTGCGCTCCGTGATGTCCTCTACAGCGCCGATTATGCGGACGGGGCGTTTCCCTTCTTCGTCCATGACAGGCCGCGCGGAGTCCCTGAGCCACCTGACCTCGCCGGACTTGTTGACAATCCTGAATTCCGTGACCTTCTTCATCCCGGACAGGTTCGCCTCGAGATGCTCCCGGACGAGCTCTTGGTCCCCCGGGTGGACAAGACTCATCCGGCTGCCCCGTTCCCGGAGCTCATCGACCGTATAGCCGCTGATTCGCGTGATGGCGCCGGTTATCCAGTCCCCCTCGATGGTGCCGTCCGGTTTGACCTTGAACGAGTAGGCGAAATCGGACGTGAGCTCGGAAATGGTCCGGTACCGTTCCTCCGACACCCTCAGCGCTTCCTCCGTCCGCCCGTGCTCCTCGATCTCGCGCTGCAGCAGCCCGCCGGTTCGTTTCAGCTCGGCTTTCCGTTCATCGACGAGGTCCTCGAGATGATCCCTGTAGCGCCTGAGTTCCTTTTCGGCATGTACGCGATCCGTGACGTCGGTGAATGTGGCGAGCACCGCCGGTTCGCCTTCATTCTCGATCAGTGATGCACCCATGGATACCCAGACAGCCGTTCCGTCCTTCCTGATGATCCTGTACTCGTAACGGTAATCGATGTGCTTGCCGGCGAGACGTTCTTCGAGCCTCGTAAACACCATCGCCCGGTCCTCGGAAAACACATGCGATTCGATCTGTCCGGGGGAAAACGAGTTGAGTTCCTCGACAGTATACCCGAGCATCCCCGCAAACGCCTCGTTGATATACACGAACCTTTTCGGATCGTCGCGGATGATGATCAGCCCCTCATTCAAATAATCGAGTATGCCAGATTGGATTTGGTGTTCGTCGCGATCCATGGCACAACACTTCCCGGAGTTACGTTATATCGGCCGCATCGAAGCAGCCGCCCGGCCCACCCGTCACGGGAATAATAGCGGCGCCCGGGTCATCACGCAAGAGCTTAACCCCGTCGATGGGCAGCCGGGCAGAATAGGCTTGACCGGCGGCAATTAAATCGGCTAAAAGTTGAGTGCCCTTCGATCAAAAACCGACTGTTCGGGGAACCAGACAAGAGTCCATGTGAAGGAGAAGCCGATGCCGCTCAGTGAAAGGACCATTACCGAAGCCATCATCAAGCGCTATACTGAAAAGCTCCTCGATTCGCTGAAATGCGATGTCGCCATCGTCGGGGCCGGACCGGCCGGTCTTGTCGCCGCAGCCGATCTGTCCCGCGCCGGCTGGAAGACATGCATTTTCGAGCGGAAGCTCAGCATCGGAGGCGGCATGTGGGGCGGCGGCATGATGATGAACGAGATCGTCGTCCAGGATGAGGGAAAAGAGATCCTCGATGAATTCGGCGTCGAGACCCGCCAGTTCAAGAAGGGCTATTATACCGCCGACTCGATTGATACTGTATGCTCTATCTGCGCACGGGCGGTCAAGACGGGCGCCAGGATCTTCAACCTGATAAGCGTCGAGGACGTTATCATCAGGGAGAGCAGGGCGGAAGGCATCGTCATCAACTGGTCGGCGGTCCAGATAGCAAAGCTTCACGTCGATCCCCTCACCATCGAGTCGAGGTTCATCATCGACGCATCGGGGCATGCGGCCGAAGTGGTCCACGTCATCGAGCATAAGGTGGATGCGAGACTCATGACCCCGAGCGGAAAGGTGGAGGGAGAACGTTCCCTCTGGGCGGACAGGGCCGAGAAGATGACGCTCGAAAATACGCGCGAGGTCTTTCCCGGAATCTATGTCGCCGGGATGTGCGCCAACGCGGTCTTCGGCTCTTTCCGGATGGGACCGATCTTCGGGGGCATGTTCATGTCGGGCCGCAAGGCCGCAAAGATCATCGGGGAAAAACTCGGTGCGGAGAAGGCGAGTGTGACCTGAGGAAGTTCACCCCCGCCCCGGAACACACAACACACCACCACGGCGCTTAACGGCGCTGCCCGTCAGCTCCAACCCTGTCGATCAACTCCCGGGCATACCCGAGAAGATCATCGTCCGGCATGAGGATCCGTGTCTCGTCCGGCCTGACGAAATAGAACGCGAGACCGTTTGAACAGTGTATCCCGATCTGTTCGAGCGCAGCCAGGTAGATAGCTCCCTGCGTCCTGTATGCCCTGAACCGTTCATCGACGGCATCACCTGTTATATCGTCCGTCTTGTAATCGACGGCGTTCCACTCGCCGCCATGCTCGAAGAGAAGGTCGATCCTGCCCTCGATATACCTGCCGTCCCTCAAGATCGAGAAGGGGACTTCCCTGAAAACC